>NZ_MJYF01000064.1:0-154615 GCF_001763175.1 Campylobacter sp. BCW_4332
TTATAGATAGTTTAATCTTTTTCTTCAAAGAAAAAGTTATAAAAGATTAAAAGAAAAGCTTTTAATCTTTTTAATATTAGATTGAATAGATTTTACATAATTGCTTATGCCTAAATCTTTCTGGCTCAATCGATCACTTATTTAGATTTCAAAGATTGACTAATAAGATTTGAATAACAATACTAAGTTAAAAGAACAAAACAAAAAATCATTTTTAAAAGAAAAGTTTTTAAATTAAAAACAAGATTTATAAAAAAGCTTTTAGTTTTAAATTAAAAAATTAAGAAAGTTAAAAACTCAAATAATTTAAAAACTTAAAAAATCTAAAATAAAGTTAATTTATAAAATCTACTCAGTTAGTGAAACTTTATAATTTAAAAGATTTTAAGTCCTTTTTTCAAAAAAGGAAATGAAAGTATAACCAATTAAACTTAAAAGGGGATTAAATAAAGGATTAAATAGTATAAATATTTGTGTAAGTATTTATATAAGTATTTGGTGGGTTAAAAAATGGGGGTTATATTTTAGAGCACTCGTAATTTTTATTTTTTATATTAACAAATTGACTTTTAAGTGTTTTAAAATCTGGAATATAAGCATAACCGCTAAGCGTATCTATAACGATACAAAGAGCATCCTTTTTTGATAACAAACGTATAATGCAATCTGAATTATTCTTTGCTAAAGTTTTTTCATATGCATAATTGGCATTTTTTAACGGAGAATACACTCTGCCCATTTCATCAAATACTAATCTAGTAAATCCTGAACAAGATCCTTTAAATTCAACCTTTTCTATTCCGAATCTTTTTGTAAGATTAAATCTTTGTGTAGTTTTTTCATCATCTTTACTAATAACTCCACTTTGACCTGAATTCATTAATTTGTTATGATTGATTACATCAACAGCAATTTCTCTATCTATATTGATTTCAGTTTTACCTAAATTAGCATTTCCATCGCCATTTTTATCCAAGAAAATAGTATATGTTTGATCATAACCTGTGGCAGCTGATTTTATAAAATAAATCTGCCATTTACTTTTAAACCACTCTCTTTTTGCGATAGCCAACTCATCAACTCTTATGCCTTCTTGCATCATGGCTAAACTTTGGGTATATTGGATATCATTAAGAATTTGTATTGCACCTTCTAGTAGATTGTCTTTTTTTAAGTAAAGACTGCCTAAATTAAAAACTATACCTAAAATGAGAATTATAAACACAAATTCCAACAAACTGAAAGCTTTAATCATAGTTTAAAATCTGATATACTTTTTCATATTTTCCAAGTTTTACTTTAACAATTTTTTTGTCCATATCATGCTTATCGGCTTGTTTTAAAGCTTTTAAATAAAACTTATTGCTATTTTTTATTCCATAAAATCGCAATCTTTTTTGCAAACTTGGGGCTGTTGCAAGCTCTAAAACATCTTGTTTTTTTAATTCTAGCGCCAATTCTTTAGCAAAATGATAATTATTGGCAAAATGACGATTTGGATTGTTTATGAAATAATACAATAATTGATTAGCGACGATTAAAAAGTAACAAAATATCAAAAAAATTATAGAACATTCTATAAAGATTTTATACCTTAATCGAAAAACTGGTAATCTCACCCTATAACTTTGCATTAAAGTTTTTATAAGTAAAGGAGTGCAAATAACACAAAAAGGCAAAAAATCATCTAAAAAAAGTTTTTGTCTTAAAGAAAGCAACAAACAAAATACAAATGTTACGCTCATTAAAAACCATAATAAATTTTTATATTTCTGAAAAGTCAAACGATAAATAGTATAAAAAAAATACACAAAAACCAAAGGAGAAAAACATGCAGCAAAAATTCCTAAAGTATCTAAAAAATAACCTCTTGGACGACCACCTGTATCAAAACCATAAAAACTAATACTCGCTCCAAACAAAACAAGAGATAAGGTAAATAAAATAGCATTTCTTTTATAAATTCCAAAAAAGAAAAAAGTTAAAAATAAAATATTAAAAGATTTATCAACAAATAACACTATAATCAATAATATATAAAAAAGCCATTTTTTTTCATATTCGTAAGCACATAATATAGCAAGGGTTAAAAAAATCACCAAAGATGCGGCATTAACCAGTAAAGCACTTGCAACAGTACCCGGCAATAAAACAAATAACAATAAAGAAAAAAAAGCATCAATTTTAGTTTTAGTATATTTTAAAGCTAGCAAATACAAAAGCAAACAACTTAAAAAATGAAAAAATAAAAAAGGAAGCCTTAAACCAAAATCATTTTGCCCAAAAATAAAAGTTCCAAAATGAGATATATAATAAAGCAAACTATGGGAAAAAATAAGTGATTTACCCTGCTCACCAAAATAAATATCAGCTTCATCAGTACTAATACTCAGTGTTGAAATTCCATAAAGCAAAGCCAACAAATCAAGACTAAGTAAAATGATGATAAGTTTATAATTTTTGATTTTTTCCATAATGAAAATTTTACAAAATTAAACTTAAAATATCAATGCAAATCATATAAATATCAAATATCTTAAAAATTAACATCAAATTGATTTTAGTTTTTATAAGTATAATTTTAAACAAAAAAAGGCAAAAATGCAAACTATTGATCAAATTTTTCAAACACAAATCGATATTAAAAAATCTATTTTCTTATCTTTTCTTTGCCCTTTTAAAGATTTTAAATTTTTAATAGAAACGCTAAAAAAAGAGCATCCAAAAGCTGTTCATTTTGTCTATGCTTATCGTGTTTTAAATGATTTTAATCAAATTGTAGAAGATAAAAGCGATGATGGAGAGCCTAAAGGAACTTCTGGAATGCCAACTTTAAATGTTCTAAGGGGGTATGATCTTATCAATGCGGCTTTAATCACTGTAAGATATTTTGGCGGTATAAAACTTGGTACAGGCGGACTTGTAAGAGCTTATAGCGATGTGGCAAATGCCGTGATCAATAATTCTTCTTTACTTTCATTCGAATTGAAAAAAAATATATCCATTGCTATTGATTTAAAAAATTTAAATCATTTTGAACATTTTTTAAAAACTTATTCTTTTAATTTCACAAAAGATTTTAAGGATTGCAAAGCTATATTACATATCAAATTAAATGAAAAAGAGGAGCAAGAATTTGAAATTTTTTGTAAAAATTTTGCACCTTTTGAAATAGAGAAATTATAAATTCTTGCAAGTAAATACAAAAGCTCCAAAATGGAGCTTTTGATTAAATTGCGTTCAATAAATCATTTAACAAAGCATTATTCTTACTTTGTTCATTTGCACCTTGTTGCGCAAGATCATTGTGAATGCTAGCACTTTGAGCTCTCATAGACAACTCGCCTTCATTTTGTCTAAAACGATAAGCGTAAACATTTGACATTTGAGCATAATTACTTAAATTTGAATTTGAGTTTTGCGCATTGCTTTGAAAACTACTGCTAGAATTTAAAGCATCTCCGCTTGACTTCTCATCCGCCTTATTTAACATATCCATAAAATCAGAATCTCCAGATGAAGAATAATCTTCAATCTGTTTATCCACCTGTTTATACTGACCACTAATAGCATCGTATTCATACGAGCTAATCGTTCTATAATTTACCTGCATAGTTTTCTCCTTTCAAAATATGCAAAAACTATACAAGCAAAAAGCGTTCCTTTTTATGTAAAATCAATGTTTTTTAATCATGATGAGTAGGCAAATGCTCCACATCAAGCTCATTGTTGGCTATAAATTCTTCCTTGGCTTTTTTACAGTTTTCATCACGCATTTTGCGGTATTCATTGCGAATGGCGATTTCTTTATCGCTTAGAGGTCTATCTTCTAAAAAACTGATATGAAAATAAGTATCATCGCTCTTTGAATAAGTTTTATAAAAATCTATATAATCAAAATAATCCTTGCCATTATCAAACTCTACCACTTCTTCTATATAAATCGTAGGGCCAAAACCCTTGTGATTTTGTGTATAATGCCCAAAACCTGCGCTGTATTGAATTCTAAATTTAGCCATCATTTTCTCCTAAAAATTCTTGATAAGTTCCACGAAAATCTGTAAGCTTACCATTTTCTAAATGCCAAATTCTATTAGCAAAAGCAGAAACTAATTCCCTATCGTGGCTGATACAAAGCACTACACCTTTGAAATTATACAAAGCCTCACCTAGTGCAATAATACTTTCAAGATCTAAATGGTTATCAGGCTCATCTAAAAGCAAGAAATTCGGACGCTCTAGCATTAAACGAGAAAGCATTAAACGATGTTTTTCACCTCCACTTAAACTTGCTGCCATTTTTTCTTGATCACTACCACTAAAAAGCATTCTACCTAAACACTTGCGGATTTCATCTAGATCTTTAAATTTTTCACTCATCAGCCATTCATAAAGTTTCAAATTTTCACAAATTAAATTACTTGTATCTTGAGGAAAATATCCAAGCTCTATAGTTGCCCCAAGGTGCATAGATCCACTATCTGGACTTATAGCATGAGCGATGATTTTTGCCAAAGTACTTTTGCCCACACCATTTGCCCCAATCAAAGCGATTTTATCATTTTTTTCTATTTTTAGCTCCAAATTTGAAAATAGTTGTTTATCATAAGCCTTGCCTATACCTTTAAATTCTAAAACTTCATTACCTATTTCACGATTGGTTCTAAAAACTATGCTAGGATCTCTACGGCTTGAAATTTTAATCTCTTCAAGCTCTAGTTTTTCAAGTGCCTTAGCACGGCTCGTAGCTTGTTTTGCCTTAGAAGCATTTGCGCTAAAACGGCGAATGAAATTTTCTAATTCTTCTCTTTCTTTTAAGGTTTTATCGCGTTTAAGCTCAGCTTGTTTTGCCAAAAGCGTTGAGGCCATATACCAATCATCATAATTTCCCGCAAAATCACGAATTTGTTTAAAATCCACATCCAAAATTCTTGTGCAAATTTTATTTAAAAAATGCCTATCATGAGAGATGACAACTAAAGTCCCTTCATGTCTTAAAAGTTCATTTTCAAGCCAAGAAATCGCCTCTAAATCAAGGTTATTTGTAGGCTCATCTAAAAAAAGCACATCCGCACCCAAAAATAAAACTTGAGCCAGTAAGACTTTAAATTTATCCGCACTTTGCAAGGTGCTCATTAAAGCATCAAAATCTTTAATCTTTAAAGAACTTAAAATTTTTTCACAACGTGTTTCACAATCATAATTTGGATCTTCTTCGGCCGTTATTATCTCAAGCTCACCTAAGCGTTCATTGATCTCATCAGTAAATTCCTCGCTCATATAAAGCTTTTCTTTTTCTTTTAAAGCCTCATACAAACGCTTATTTGCACACATCACTGCATCTTTGATGGTGTAGTTTTCAAAAGCAAATTGATCTTGCCCTAAAACTGCAATTTTCAAGCCTTCATCAAATGCTATTTCGCCACTACTTGACTCAATTTCTCCTGAAAGAATTTTCAAAAAAGTCGATTTTCCCGCACCATTAGCACCAATAAGTCCGTATCTTTGTCCTCGAACAAGCTTTAAATTCACATTTTCAAATAAAAGCTGATTTGCAAAACGCATAGTAAGATTTTTTACTTCAACCATGATTTTCCTTAAATTTTTTACTTATAAAAATTTTTAAGAAATTGTATCAAAAAAAGACTTGAAATTAATTGAGTATAAATTTTATATAGACAATGAAAATAAAATTTCATTGTCAAAATAAATTAATAATCCAAAAGTTCTACAAAAACTTGCTTTTTATCATCGCTAAATCTAGCACTATAAGAAATTTGAGTTTCATATTCCCCTCCATCAAATAAAATTCCTTTTAAAGCGCCTCTTGAATATTTTTCTCGCATTTCATTAGGCATTTGTGGATAAGTAAATTTTAAACTAGCCATACAAAAACTAGTTTTTTTATCCTTGCTATCTTTGGTTATAAAACTTTCAAAAGAAGTATAAACCACTTCATTAGCATAATCTTTCAAATCAAGTAAAGGTTTAAAATGTGCCCTTAAAACTCCAAGCGTGTCAGTAGATAATGCAGCCTCTAAATCCCTCATATCCATACCATTGGAATTTATCCTTAACGCCCTTAAGGATTGTTCATTTAAACCATACTCAACATAAACCCATTCATCATCATCTAAAATACTTTTTAGCGTAAGCTTAACATCTTCATCATCGCATTTTGGCTTATTATTAAAACATCCTGCAAATAAAAAAACCAACATCAAGCTTAATAAAATATTTTTCATTATTTCTCCATTATTATTTTAATAAATTCTATGATTTCATCATTTTTAGCACCATCTTCCCCTAAAAGACTTTTTAATAAATCTAAGTTAAGCTGTGGAGGAAATATAAGATAAGAATTTACTGGAAAACCATTTGATTTTAAGCCTATGCAAAATTTTCATCTTTATTTGTGTATGCTTTTCCTGCAACAATTTTATAAGTATCTTTCTCATAAAGTAAAGTAGGCTCTACTTCAAAAGGTGTATATTTTTCACTCATTTTCATCTCCATTCTTTCATTAGTTTTAAAATAAAATAATCATCACTGTATGATATTTACAATTTTTTCATAATTTTGTTTGCGAAGTTTTTTACCTACTAAAAACATATCTACAATCCACCAAATAGTCCAATTGACTATCCAATTCATAAGTGCTAATATATATGCTATGTTCTGCAAAGATTCACTTGCAACAATATTAAAAATTATTGGAATAATCACAAATGCTAAACGCACAAAACCTAAAACCATATCACCTATCATAAAACGCCCTACTCCAAAAGGGCCAAATAAAAAAGTTCCTACCCAAAACACCAAAGCAGGGCTTTTTAGTTTAAGCATAGGAAGTTGATTTAACACATCTTTTTTTCTTTCTTCGCTTAAGCGTTCAAATTTTTCTTTTAGCGTAATTGCCGCTAAACCATCTCTTGGTAACTTATCACCAATATTAGAAAGAACTGAATTAAAATCCATAACTTCTCCTTGAAAATTAAAAAATATCTCGAATTATTCCATACTATAACTTAATTAATATTGAAATATTAAATATATTTTATATAAAAGATTGAATATTTCAAGTGTTTTTAATAAAGAAATTTTAATGTAAAATTTTTTAAAGGCTAAATTTTTAAGGTAAAAAATGACAAAAAAGAGCAAGCGTGATATGGCATATGAACTAGACATTGATGTTAGCACTTTATATAATTGGAGAAAATATAAACCCAATTTATATCGTATTGTTATGCTTGGCTTTAAATTTGATGAACTTTTAGAAAATAGCAAAAAAACTCATGAAGAATTACTTCATATAGAACAAACCATACAAGATGAAATTGCTAAATTTAAATAAAGTCCACTTTTAAGCTTTTTTCTATACAATTATCACTTTTATAAAAATCAAGGATTTGAAATGTTTTTATTAGATTTTTTAATATCATTGAGCTTTATTTTTGAAATTTCAGCACTTGTGTTATCCTTTTACTTTAAAAATTCAAAAATTTTCTTTTTGACTTTAGTATTATTAGGAGCTAAGTTACCTTATTTTTATACAAGTTTTTTTCAAGCTAATTTATTTGTCGCCTTGTTTTTACCTATGGTTTTTACCCTATTTTGCCTTGGAAAACATCATGTTTTAATTTTAAATAAAAAAAATATTGCTTCAATTACAACCCTTATTTTTATAGGCATTTTAAGTATCATTTTACCTAGAAATACTACTTTTAATAGCGCTGGTTTAGAATTTCATTTTATTGCATTAGATTTTTTTAAGCCTGTGAGTGAATTAGGATTTTTATTTTTTTTAGTCGGCTTAATACTCATTTTTATCAAAACCTTTAAAACTAAAGAATATTATCTTCTTATCGCATTTTTTACTGCGTATTTTCAATTTTTATTCCAAGAAGGAGCAGGAATAAGATATTTTGAATTTGCAAGCTTGGTTTTTTGTCTTTATCTTTTAAATTACGCTTATAGGTTAGCTTTTTTTGACACCTTAACAAAGCTACCCAATGAAAAAAGCCTTACACGCTTTACAAAAGGAAAAAACAACTATATCATTGCCTTGCTTCATTTTAATGAACTAAAAGATACCAAAGAAAGCTATACCAAACTCATTTTAAAACAAATTGCAAAAATTTTAAAACGCTTTAGAGCAAAAATTTTTATCGTAGAAAATGATTTTATTTTAATTTTTAATGATAAAAATCAAGCTTTAAATCATCTTGCTTTTTTAGAATCCACCTTGAAAAACACGGAATTTAATTTAGAAAATGAAAATTTTAAACCAGATTTTAAATTGATTTGGCAAGAAAGTGAAGAAAATTTGGATAAAAATTTACAAAGTCTAAGAGCAAGACTCTTAGACTAAAAAATTATTTTTCGTTCGCTTCAACTTCGATATTTAAATTAATATCATCACTTAAAGTAATAGTTGAAGTACTTGCTGCAAATTTAAAATCAGAGCGTTTGATTTTTCCATTTAAAGAAAAGCCTATTTTTTCTTTTCCATCTTTGCCTTTAGCTACACCGCCGATTTCAGTATCCAAAACGATATCTTTAGAAACCCCAGCCATAGTTAAAGTTCCTGTCATTTTGCCTTTTTCATTACTGATTTTTTCATATTTTTTCATTGTAAAAGTCATATCAGGATATTTTTTTGCTTTGAAAAAATCATCTTGTTGTAAGTGATTATCTCTTGTTTGATTTTCTGTATTTACAGATGCGATTTTTATAGTTGCATCAAGCTTTTTAAATTCAGCGCTCACAGGATCAAAATCAATCACCGCAGAATAATCTTTGAAATTTCCTTTTACATTGCTAATTTGTAAATGTTTGATTTTAAAACCTACATCTGTATGTGCTTTATCTAAAGTATATTCTTTAGCAAACAAACCTGTGCTTAACAAAGACACCGCAACCAATGAACTTAATAAAACTTTTTTCATTTTTTTCCTTTTTTATAGTAATTTTCAATATAAAAATTTTATTAGATAAAACATAACAAATCATTAATAAAAATTAAAAAATTTTACTATTTAAAAATTTTACAAATTCTTCAAATTTAGGCAAATCAAGCTTTATTGCTTCTCTTTGCTGTTTTCCCCACATACACTCAGGAAAAAACGCATCTTCTTTAAATCTTGCCATAACATGAAAATGCACCCTTGGCACATAATTTGCAAAAGAGGCGATATTGATTTTTTCAGGTTTGTAAAATTCTATCATAGCCTTTTCACAAATTAAAATTTTTTCAAAAAGTTCCTTTTGCAACTCTAAAGGACAATCGCTAAATTCTTTATAAATTTCTTTAGTAAAAATTTTAAGCCAAGGCACTTGAGCCTCCTCTTTCTCTATATAAATCAAATCATTTTCATAAATCATTACATTCCTTTGAAATTGTATTTATGATTATTTTACAAAATTTATCAAATTTTTAAGTCAAAATGCGTTAAAATTCCTAAAATTTAAAAAACAAAAAGGAGGATAAATGCAAATTAGTTCAAGTTATAACTCTTATGATTACTACTCTAGCAAACCTTCTTTTGATAAAACAAATCAATCTGATTCCACTCAAAAAGATGAAAAAAATCTTAGTGAAAATAAAGATGACAAAGAAAAAAATGGCGAACAAACCCAAATGGTTAATGGCGTAGAGCTAAGCCAAAAAGAAGTAGCTCAAGTTCGCGAACTCCAAAGTATCGATAGAAATGTAAAGGCTCATGAAGCTGCACATCAAGCAGCGGGCGGTGGCTTAGCAGGTGCCGCAAGTTTTACTTACACAAGAGGCCCTGATAATCAAATGTATGCTACAGCGGGTGAAGTTCCTATCAGCATGCAAAAAGGAAACACACCAGAAGAAACTATAGCCAATGCAAGACAAATCGCAGCAGCAGCTATGGCTCCTGCTGATCCTAGCCCACAAGACTATAAAGTTGCAGCAAATGCTGCAAAAATGGAATTTGAAGCAAGAGCTGAAGCAATGAAGCTTAAAGCCGAGGAAGCCAAAGAAAAAGAAGAAGAAAATAAAGAAAAAGATGACAAAAATTCAGAAAATAGCTTAGAAAAAACAGATAAAGATTCAAAAAACAACGATAAAAATTCAAATTTTGATAAAGATTTTAAAAATTTCATAGCCAAAACTTATCAACAAAACTCACAAAATAACGACATTAAATTCAACATCGCATCTTAAAATTCTTAATTTAAATAAAAAATTTCCTTATGAAAATGATGGCTTGAATTTATATGTTAAGATATTTAACATTTTTTATCCTTTTTATAATTTAAATTTTTGCATTTTCAAGCCTTAATATCTATACTTTTTGGTGCAGAATTTAAAGAAAGGATTTTGTTAAATTCTCCTGCATCATCACTAAATTTCACACCAAAAAGAAGTTCTAATTCTTTACTAGTGCTAAATTTACCTTCTAATAGTTTTTTTACAAGCTCATTCATTTTACTATCATCTTTGTAAGTTTCTTTGTTTTTACTTTCTGCTTGTATAGGTTTGAAAGTTTCTTTGTCTTCTTTTTGATTGTTTTTATTAGTTAAGAACCTATCTATATCTTCTTGAGTAAGTGGCTTACCAAGTTCATTAAAAAATTGTTTTTCCCTTTGTGCCCTTTCAGCACCCCATATTTTCTCAAATTCATTCATACTTGTAAGAGTTTTTAAAAGATCAACTTTTCGTCTATGAAGTGCGGACAAATCTACGCCTTCTGTAAGATAGTCTGTGCCAAATTTATTAAGTATTTTTATTTCATCCTTGCTTAGTTTATCTTCCATATATCTTTTATATAAAGAGTTTTCTACTTCTTTTACATCAGCAGATCCATTATAGCCATTTTCTTCTTTAAATTTTTCAAGATCTCCAAATTTTTTTATTATGGATTCATAATAAGCATCATCATCATTTTTAAGCACAGCTTTTTTATTGCTTGTGTTATTATTTAGATAATTGATATTTGTATATTGAGTATCAAAATTTACCATAGAAAACCCTTTTTTTATGATATTTTATTAAAATAATCTTGGATTCCAACCACCAAGAGCAGACTACATTTGCCTTTTTGTATAATTATAGTTTGAATAAGAATTTGTACCATTAATCATTTTCGCCTTCCTTGATATTATATACTATATCGGAAGAAAATTAAAAATTTATAATCTTGAGAGTTTTCAAAAACTCTCAAGTTATTATCAAGCTAAGCTTTTTCCACTTTTATGATATTTTAAAATACCTTCAGCACAGCGATAAGCCAAAGCTCCCACAGTATCAGTTGGATTATATCCACTATTGTGTTGGAAATTTCCTGCTCCTACAACAAAAAGATTATCCGCATCCCAGTGTTGTAAATAAGTATTAACCACACTAGTTTCTCTATCTGCGCCCATGGTTGTTCCACCTGTGTTATGAGTAGATTGATAAGGTACAACGCTATAATCCTTAAGATAAGCGCCTTTTTTAATTGATTTTACTCCTTGCATTCTTTTTGCTACCTCAGCTGTTTTATCTGTGATAAATTTATGCAAAGCTCTATCTTGATCGGTGAAATTATAAGTTAAGCGTAAAAGTGGCATACCAAAAGCATCTTTATAAGTTGGATCAAGACTTAAATAATTATTCTTATGAGGCAAAGAAGCACCTTGTCCTGCTACGGTAATAGCTCTTGTGAAATTATAGTTTAATGCTTTTTTAAATTCAGCACCCCAAGTTGGAGCTCCTGCTGGAAGTGGGGCTGATTGTATAGGGCGAGTTCCAAGCTGAACGCTATAAATCATAGCTCCATGAAGGAATTTTTCCTTAGAATGATCAAAATTATCTCCGTTAAAATCATCACTCGTAGTTCCTAAAGCACCTGAACCCATGAAGGTGTTAAATTGCTCATCAAAGAAAGCTGTTGTACCCATATTCATTTGGTAACAATAATTTCTACCTAAAGTTCCTTTACCTGTTTTTGGATCGTATTGCTCACCTATGTTGCTTACCATTAAAAGCTTAGCATTGTTAAACATATAACTTGTAAGCACAACTATATCAGCAGGCTGGATATACTCTTTCATCGTTCTAGTATCGACAAATTTTACCCCTGTTACTTTTCCATCTTTTTTAAGAATTTGCGTTACATTGCTATAAGTGCGTATGGTGTATTTACCTGTGCTCATAGCCTTTGGAATTACTGTGTTTAAAGGACTTGCTTTTGCGCCATACTCACAACCAAAGCGTTCACAATACGCACAGTATTGACAAGGAGCTAAATCTTGACCATCAGGGTTTGTATAGCCACCTTTAGAATTTGAAGCTGGCAAACGATAAGTGTGTAAATTTGAACTTTTTGCTGCACTTTCAAATCGTTTAAGCATTTTAGTATTTTCAAGAGGTTCTTGTGGATAAGGACTAGATCTAAAAGCTCCCATTTTTTCTGCTAAAGGATTTGGCTCACCTGATACCCCACAGGTTTTTTCAAATTTATCATAATAAGGCTCCATATCCTTATAAGTCACACCCCAATCTTGCAAGGTATAATCATTACCTAATTTATTACCATATCTTTGTTTGCTTAGGGTTTGAATTTCAAAGTCATAAGGCATAAACCTAAAAGTCCAACCATTCCAATGCACCCCTGCACCGCCAACATTATTACCCAATAAAAACGAACCCATTTTACGATAAGGCAAGGCTAAACCACTAGGATCATGGCGAAAAGTCACAGTGTCTTTCGAGCAATCTTGCATCAAACCATAATTAATCCCATATCTCCACTCATCATGGATAAAATTAAAATTTTCAGTACTTTGCATATGTCCGCGTTCTAAACTAAGTACATTCAAACCTGCTTTAGTAAGCTCTGCAGCCACTATACCTCCAGTCCATCCTGCTCCAACTGTTACCACATCTACTTTTTTTAATACTTCAGCCATTTTAACTCTCCATATCTGCTAAACCCATAGGTTCAATGTTAAAAAATTCATCACTTGCAATTTTATCCACATAGCTCATTTGTGCGCCTGGATATTGCATCATTCTCCAACCATTTTTATTATCATTTCCGCCATAAATTGGATCAGCTAAAACTCCAGCTACTGTCATATCTCTTAAAAGTGTGAAAAAATAAGAAGATTTAAAACCTGTAGTTTGAATTTTTCCTTTTTCAAAATCGCTTAAAATTTTATCCTGATCTCCACCTTTAAGCAAAGAAAAAGATTTTTTATAACGCTTTTGAGCATTTTCTTCAAGAGCATGCACGCCTTCTAAAAAAATATCTTTGCGTTGCATAGGAGTTTGATAGCCTTGTTCAGCTTTACCCTCCATGAAAGGCCCTTGCATATATTCTCTATCATTATAACCATAAGCACTAGCTAGCTGATTATCGATAAAATAAGGCACGCCTAAACCTATAGCTCCTTCTCCTTGCTCATCTTTAGGATAAATTCTTTCACAGGCTGCACTTAAGGTATCAAATTCAGTTTGAGTTTGAAAAAACATTCTACCTCTAACTTTATTTGATTTCCCTTGTGAAGCTTGATGCGAATGCGTAAGTTCTGCTGCCTTTAAAACAGCACCGCCACCTATAGTGCTAGCTGCTACTACAGAACCACCTAGAAGCCCTAGTTTAAAAAAGCTTCTGCGATCAATAATATTGTCTTGCATTACTTCTCCTTGATAATAATTTAAACAAGACTATATTAGTCCTATTAATATAAATTTAACTTTAAAAAGCGATAAATTTTGTGTTATTCTTAATTTTATTTAAGTATATCTTTGAAAGTAATGAAAATAGAACTTTTAATAAAGCTCTATATCTTTAGAATTAAGTTCTCTATAAGCTGCGCAAGCTTCTTGATGTTTTTGATCGCAAGCCATTCCAAAATATCTTTTTGCCTTTGTTAGATCTTGTTTTTCTAGTTGATTATAGCGTCCTAGCAAATAACAAGCCTCACCAAAACCTAAAGTGCAAGATTTAGAATAAAAAGCAAGAGCAGATTTTACACTTGCTTTAACAAGTTCTCCTTTATCATATAAAGATCCTAACTGATAACAAGCTCTTGCATTTTTTAAGTCACAAGATCTTTTATAAAAACTTGAGGCCATTTGTCCATCTTTTTCTTTTTCATAAAATAAAGCTATATTATTACAACTTAACGATTCTCCTAAAGTGCAAGCTTTATTAAAAGCCAAAAGAGCTTCATTTTTATAACCTTGATTTTGCAAAAGCAAAGCCATATTAGAACACGCATTTGCTAAACCCAATTTACAAGCTTTATCATAAAATTTATAAGCTTGATTTAAATCCTTACTCACACCCCTAGCACTTTCATGCATAAAAGCTAAAGAAAAACAAGCTTTAGAAATATCTTTTTCACAAAGACTTTTAAAAATTTCATAAGCTTTATCAAATTTATTTGCCTCGTAAAGTTTTAAACCCTCTTCTAGTTCACTTAATGCAAATAATGAATTAAAAAATAAAAATAAAGTTAAAAATATTCTCATTAATCTTCCTTTATACTTTCTCTAACATTTAAAATCTGTGCTCTTCTTTTTTGAAGTTCTGCTTTTTTAAGATCTAAAAATTTATTTTTTTCTTGGATTAAATTTTGACTTTGTTCTAAAAAATTTTTTGCAATTTTTGTCAAAATAGGCTTATTAATAAGCAAAGTTTCAAACTCATAAACATTTAATTCATTTAAAACTCTTTCATAAATTTCGCTTTTTTTAGGATAAAAAAGTACGAATTCAGAACTATCAAGCTCATAAAGAACACGACTTTCATTGATTTTACGACTAAAAAATGCAAGGCTTAGTTTCGTAGCATTTTCATAATTTGCAAAAGCCTTAAGATTTAATTTTTCAAAAAATAAATCAAGCTCTAAAATACTTTTAAATAAAAGCTCCTTAAAATCTTTCAAAAAGTACTCATCACTTGCATTGCAAAAAGCTCTTAATTCACTAAAATTTTTATCACTTTGGAAAATGTGATCTTTTTGTATATTTGAAAATTCTGCTTTAAAAAGCAAAATTTCTCTCTCAAGTATGTTTATAAAGTCTTTTAATTTCATCTTGATTTCTTCAAAAGATTTATAAAGTTCATTTTTGATTTTTTTAAACTCTTTACTCATCACATCACTATTATAAAACATCGCCAAAAAAGCATCATCGCTTGAAATATAAGGCGCTTTATAATCATATCTTGTGTATAAATCTTTCTTTAAAAATCCTTTGCTTTCTTTGTAAAAATAAGCATCTTTTTCCTTAACACTTGCAAAAATTTCACTAGAAATTCTTTCGCTAATGCTTTTAAGCTGTTCTAAAATCTGATGATTTAAAATTTCAATCTCTTTTAAAAAATTTTCATATGCTAAAAGTAAATGCTTTTCATAACTTTGAAATTGATTTAATAAACGATCAAAAATACCTACAAAAAGTTGGTTTTCATCTTCTAAAATTTCGCATAAATTTAAAATTTTTCTTTTAACAAATTTTTCTTTTAAAGCTGTTGTATCTAGCTGAGTTAAAAAATCAAGCAAAGATTGAAAATTAGATTTTTCATAGCTTTGCTCATCTTTAGCTTCTTTGCAAGAAATAGCAATAAGCTCATTAAAATATTTTAAAAACACACTTTTTGCATAATTTAAAACATTATCTAGCTCTTCTGCGCTTAATTTATCTTTTTGATTTAATACACAAATGCTATTTTCTCCTAAAAGTTCCAAATTTGCTTTTATGGCATCTTCTTCACTTTTTTTACCTGCATTATCAATTAAACTTAACCAAATCGCCCCATGAATATTTTTAAGCTCATCAAGAGTTGTTAAAGTATCATTTTCATTTGCATTTAAACCTGGAGTATCTACAAGAGTGATTTTTTCAAGTAAAGGAATGGGTGCAAAAATATGCAAACTTTTTGCTTGTTTTACTTCATTTCTTTGATCCGTATAAAAGGCTAATTTTTCTATATTTGTGATAATATCACTTCCATCTTCAAATTCTACTCTTAAAAAATATTCTTTTGCATAGCGTAAAAAAGTAGGTTTAAAAGTAACAGGAACAACACCCGTAGGCAAACAATCACATCCTAAGATCAAATTTAGCAAACTTGATTTACCACTTGAAAACTGCCCTATAATAGCGATATTAACATTCTTATCCAAAGAAAACACAAGCTCTTTTAATTCATTTTCTAAAGCATAACTTGCATGCATAAAAGGCTCGTTAAGTTCCTTACAAAGCTCTTGAATACGCCCTTTAAAACTATCATCAAAACTCACACTATAGGTATTTTCATAGGCTTTTATAAAATCATTTAAAAGATTAATCTGCATTTAAAAGCCCCATTTCAAGTTGTTTTAATTTTTCAATTTTTTCTAAATTTTCTTCAAAAGAATTTAAAATATTAGCATCTTGATTTTTCAGACTCTGTAAAACTTTTTCAAGACTTTCTAATTTTGATTTTTGATTTTTTTCATAATGTTTTAATTTATCATTTAAAAACTCAAAAAATGCTCCATTGATATTTAAAGAGTTTAAAATTTCGCTCATTTTAAATTCTTTAAAAGTATCAAAAATAACCGTATCTAAATTCGTTTCAAGCTCATATAAATCTGATTTTAGATTGCTTAATTTTTCAATTTTCAATCTTAAAAGTGCAAATTTTTCGCTTTGAAAAATACTATCTATATTTTTTGAAATTCCATCTTTAAAACCTTCAAAACCATTGTCAAAATCATCTTTTAAAAAATCATATTTTAAAGATAAATTTGTTTTAAGCTCCTCGATTTTTTTAATATTTTCAAATTTAATTTCTCTTAAAATATCATTAATCCCATCTTTTGTGGTAATATCAACTATATTTAAAATACGAGAAAGATTAAGCTTTTGTGCATTATTTTTCAAATATTTAAACTCATCTATCAAGCGTTCTTTTAATTTTTTAGCCAAAAGTAAAACAAGATTATCTATGCCACTATCTATATTTTTAAGTTTTGCAATGGAATTTGAAATTTCATCTTGTGCTTCTTTTAATAAGGTGTTTTGCTTTTGAAGTTCAAGTAAAAGCTTTTGATTTTCTTCACTTACACCTTGTTTATTCTCCTTAATAAGACGATTTTGCATTTCATATTCGCTTAGAATATTTTTAAGCTCTAAATGCAATTCTTTTTTGTAAGCTCTTAAGGCAATCTTACTTTTTTCTCCTGCATAAAGCTCGTTAAAAAGATAGTTTTCAACTTCTTGCATACCACTTTTTTGCAAGCTTTCATTAGATGCTAAACCTTTATAAAAATCACTTGCCATTTTAGCGCTCACACATAAAAAATCAATCTTTTCCACTAAATTTTCATCTAAATCCACAAGTCTTGATTTTAAGCTTTCCTTGGTATAAACAATGACTTCTTCTAAATCCTTTTTGCTTAACAAATCCGCTTTAGTTAAAACAATTAAAAACTTACTCAGCCTTGAGTTTAAAAGACAATGCACCAAAAAGTCTGCATCTTTTTGAGTTAAGCTTTGAGAAGCATTCATTAAATGAATTAAAAAATCACTTTCTTTAAGATACTCATTTGTAACAATTTCTCTTTGAACTACAACATCATCAAGTCCTGGAGTATCAACTATGGAAATATTATTTTTTAAAAAATCTAAATGACTTTTAATTTCTATTTTTTTAATTAAAGCTGAAATTTTATTTTTAGCTGAACTGAAATTTTTAAGCTCACAAAGTGCGATATTTTGTATTAAAGGTTTATCTTTGATAAAATCCTCTATATTTACACTCTTATCCAGCTTGTCAATAAATTCTTTTAAATCTGCATTAAAGTGCGAACTTTCAAGTATATTTTGCCATTCTTTCTTATCCCAAAAATATATCTTTGCTTCTTCACTCTTACCATAGCTTAATACTGTTAAATTAGCTGTTTCAGGTATGTTTGAAACCCCTAAAAAATCTTCTTTTAAAAGAGCATTTAAAAGACTTGATTTTCCTGCATTCATCACGCCAGTGATGGCTATATTAAACTCTAAATTTTGAAATTTTTCCAAAGTTTTTTGAAGTCTTGATTTTAAATTTTCATCAAAACTTAGCTTTTGAAGCTCTAAATTAATGGTGTTTAATTCTTTAAAATCATTTTGAAATAAAGCTTTTTGATCTATACTTTGAACTTTTTCTTGTGAAATAAAATCAAATATTTCGGTATTTTTCGAAATTTTTTCTAAAATTTTTAGAGCCTTAAGTAAATCTTGCTTTGAAATAAAACCTGATTTAAAAAGATTTAAAATACAAATTTGAGCATTTTGTATACTAAAAATATCCACTCTTAAATCAATTTTTTTGCAAAGCTCTTGAAATTCTTTTAAGAGAAAATATCTTTCATAATTGTCTTTATTGACACTTAAAATAATCGCACACTCGGCCGTATCAAGTTTGTTTTTATCTTGAAATTTAGCATCAAAATTTAAAAATTGGAGTTCATTTTGCCAAATTTTTTGGAATAATTCTTTCATAATCTTCCCCTTAAAAAGGGGAAAGATTTATTTATTTCTTTGAGCGACAAGTTGTCTTCTCATGTAAGCAATTTTACTTTGCAAAGGTAATTCTTTAGGGCAATTATCTTCACAAGCAAGCAATGACATACAACCAAAAACACCATCATCATCGCCCACTAATTCATAAAAATCTTCCACACTTCTATGGTCATGCGGATCTTGTAAATATCTAGCTGTTCTTAAAAGCCCTGTAGCAGCTATGAAATTTGGGCGCATAAGTTTAGTTGCACAAGAAGCTACACAAATTCCACACTCTATACAACGATCAAGTTCAAAAGTTTCATCCGCAACTTCTGGCTCAATGCGTTCTTCAAGTTTAGAAATATCAGTTTCTTTTTCATTATGCACCCAGCTTTCAACACGCTTACACATGTCTTCAAACCACTCGCCTGTATTCACGCTTAAATCTTTAATATGCCTAAATGCAGGCATAGGCATAAGCTCTATCACTCCATCAGGATAATCTTTAGTCAAAGTTTTACAAGCAAGTTTTGGCACTCCATTAATCATCATTGCACAAGATCCGCAAATCCCTGCACGACAAACAAAGTCAAAACTCAGATCTGCATCCATTTTTTCACGGATCAAAGTCAAACATACAAAAACCGTCATAAAAGGAGTTTCTTCAAGCTCATAAGTCACAAAATGTGGTTTAGAAATTTTGCTTAAAGGATTGTATTTAAATGCCTTTATTGTCAATTTTCTACTCATAATCAACTCCTATTCTTTGGTTTGGTGCTTTATATTTAGCTTGCAATTCATAAGGCATTAAGGCGTTTTGAATTTCATAACGACCTTTGCCTTCAGCTTCCATTTTTTCACGGATAGCATCCACTTCAGCTTGGCGTTTTTCACTTAAAGGATTTTCTATAATATTTCCTTTAGCACCGTATCCACGAAATGCTGGTGGAATTTCCATTTTCATAATATCAAGCTCTTCGTATTCTATGCGTGGTAAGGTTTCGCCTTCTACCCAAAAAGTATTGGTTCTTTTCATCCAATTTAAATCATCTCTTTTTGGATAATCTTCCCTATAATGCGCCCCACGACTTTCTGTTCTTAAAAGCGCTCCATAAGCTACGCAAAGTGCTATTTTTAACATTCTTGGCACTCTATACGCTTCTTCAAGCTCTGGATTTGCACAATCAAGTTCTTTACAATGTACTTTAACGTCTTGAGAATCTTTATAAAGTTTTTCAAGTTCATCTACTGCTTCTTTCAAACCTTCACCTGTTCTAAAGATGGCCACCTTATCCCACATGATTTCTTTCATTCTGTTTTTGATTTCAAAAACATTATGTTTACCTTCTTTATCTACTAAAGATTTTAAATATTGATACTCTTTAGTTAAGAAGTCTTTTACTACATTTGTGTCAATTACTTCACCATTATTTTTACAATAATCTGCAAAATAATCTCCCACTATCATACCTGCTACAACAGTTTCAGCACATGAATTTCCACCTAAACGATTAAATCCGTGCATATCCCAGCAAGCTGCTTCTCCACAAGCAAAAAGTCCGTTTAACCATTGACTTTCACCCGTTGGTTTAGTTCTAATTCCACCCATAGAATAATGCTGCATTGGAAGAACTGGCGCCCAACCTTTTGGACCCTCATCTGCTGGATCAATACCATTAAAAGTTTTACAAATATCTTGTACATCGCGGAGATTTTTTTCCACATGAGCTCTTCCAAGTATAGAAATATCAAGCCATAAATGATCCCCATAAGGGCTTTTTACACCTTTGCCTTTACGAATATGTTCCATCATTCTACGACTTACCACATCACGGCTTGCAAGTTCTTTTTTCTCTGGTTCATAATCAGGCATAAAACGATATCCATCCACATCGCGTAAAATTCCACCATCACCACGACAGCCCTCAGTAAGCAAAATACCGCTTGGCACAATAGGAGTTGGATGAAATTGCACTGCTTCCATATTTGAAAGTCTGCAAAGCCCTGTTTCAAGAGCGATGGCTGCACCCGTTCCTTCGCAAATTACCGCATTTGTAGTTTGTTTATAAATTCTACCATAGCCCCCTGTTGCTATCATGGTTCCTCTTGCAATATAAGCAATGAGTTGTCCATTAGTTAAATCTCTAGCAATTACACCTAAGCATTTTTTACCATCATGGATGATTCTTACCGCTTCCATTCTATCGATGATCTTTACTTGGTGCTTAATGGCTTCATTTGCTACACCATAAAGCATACAATGCCCTGTTGCATCTGCGATATAGCAAGTTCTCCATTTTTTAGTTCCACCAAAATCTCTAGCATTAATAAGCCCGTGCGCTTCTTCTTTTTCTTCAATCACAGTTTTTTGTGCATTGATTACAACAGTTCTTGGACCTTTAGCAACTCTAGTCCAAGGCACACCCCAAGCCGCAAGCTCACGCACTGCTTTTGGCGCAGTTTGAGCAAACATTCTTGCTACTTCTTGATCACAGCCCCAATCACTTCCTTTTACTGTATCTGCAAAGTGAAGATCTTCATTATCACCCTCACCTTTTGCCCCATTTGCTAAACTTGCCTGCATACCTCCTTGCACCGCTGCAGAGTGAGAACGCTTCACTGGACAAATACTTAAAAGTGTTACACTTTGACCACTCTTTGCTACTTCAATAGCCGCTCTAAGACCTGCTAATCCTCCGCCTATTACTAAAGCATCACTATATTGTATATTCATAATTTGCTCCATTGTAGTTTTTTATCATCGCAGTAGTTTGGGTTTGATTTTGGTAGTTTTCATAACCTATTTTTATAAATGCTGCAAGACTTAACACACCTAAAACTAGGAAGAAAATACTGATTATCCATTTAGCAGTTTTAAGCTTTTTGCGACTTTCTTTTACATTTTTTCCTTCAAACCAACCCCATTTAACACAAAGTCTATAAAGCCCTATACTTCCATGAAGTTCAACACAGACTAAAAGAACAGCATAAAAAAGCCACATAAAATGACTTACAACCCTATCTCCTGACATATCGCCGCTGATTTTATCTGCATTGGTTACAATAAAAATAAGATGAGCAGAACCTAAGAAAAACATAATAAAACCTGTAAAAGCTTGAACCCACCATAACGAAGTATCGCTGTGATTCATTTTTTTACTGTGTGTTCTTAGTATTTGATACTGACGGTAATTAATAGGAAATTTTCTCATTGCAAGTAAAGCATGAACGAAAAAAACCACTAAAACACAGGCGGCTAAAAATGAAGTAAGATAACTCATAACAGGATTATCGTAAACAAATTTTAATTCTAAAAAATGCACTACAGAATTAAAAAAATCCTCACTGACTAAAATTGTAGAAACAAAAAGCATATGCACCCACATAAAAAGACCTAAAAAAAGCCCTGAAGCACTTTGGATAAAGTCTAATTTCGCAGGCATTTTACTTTTTTTGCCCTCAATGCTCTTACCCAAATAACCTTCGATAAGCTCACGCATCTTTACTCCTTTGTAAAAAGAAATTAAAAAAATCCATTTCATTATATTACAAAAGTCTTTAAGATAGATTAAATATTTACTTTTTTAAACTTTATACAAATATAAACTAACAAAGCTGTTATAAACATTATAAAACTTAAAATTTGTCCCATACTCATACCCCATAAAACAAAACCTATACCAAAATCAGGCTCGCGATAAAATTCACATATAAATCTTGCCAATGAATAAGCACCAGCATACACAAGAATCAATTCCCCTTGAAAGCTTTGCTTAAATCTTGCTAAATAAACTATAATAAAAACAACAATACCTTCTAAAAATGCTTCATAAAGTTGCGATGGATGGCGCAATACTCCATCAACATAAATTCCCCAAGGCACATTTGTAATGCGACCAAAAAGCTCTTGATTTAAAAAATTTCCTATACGACCAAAAACATAAGCCAATGGAACACTTAAAGCAACCAAATCAAGAAAAATCCAAGGATTTGTTTTATATTTTTTACAAAACAATAAAGTAGCTATCAAAAATCCTATAATTGCTCCATGATAACTCATACCTCGAATACCTACAAATTCACCATTAATATAAGGATTAAAAATTTGCCAAGGATGAGTAATATAATACATAGTATTTGCATCATAAATCAAAATATATCCAAGCCTTGCACCTAAAATAACCCCTATTTCAACCCATATAAAATAACTATCCAAATGTTTTTCATTAATGTCTAGTTGAAATTTTCTTACAAAAAATTTAGCCAAAAGCAAAGCCAAAAGCAAAGCTATAACATACATAATGCCATACCAATGCACCTTTAAACCAAAGATGCTAAAAGCTATAACATTAAAATTTGAATAAATATGCTGCCAAAATTCCATATATCTTTCCTAATTTTCTTTTATAAAAATATAACAAAAAAACTTTAACTTGCTATAATTAACACAAACACATTAAATAAAGGTAAAAAATGAAAAAATATATTTTACTTGCTAGTAGTATGTTAATTTTAGCAGCTTGTGGGGGTACAAGCAGTAATTTTGTCAATGTTTCTATGCCAAATTTTAAACCCCAAGTTCCAACAAAGGTTGAACCTATTGATTCTGGAGTAAGCATTGCTCTTGAGCCTATTAATATAGAACAAAATAACAATTATTCTGATTATTTTGAAAATTCAGTGCTTAAAATTCGCATAGAAAAAGAAATTGATCTTTTAAAACGAAATTTAGAAGAGCAGATCAAAACCATCGCTCAACTAAAAGGCTATAAAATAGTTACTACTAATCCAGACTACACTCTTAAAAGTTCAATCAGTATTTATACGGAAGAAAAAAATGCACAAAAAACAAGCAATTTTATGAGTGGAGATTATGTAAAATCCAATTTAGGTATAAATTTTAAAGGTAAAATAGATTTTATAGATGCACACAATCCACAAAATTCAACCAATCTTTCAAGTAGTACTAAACTAGATTCTTTAGTTGCGCTTAACTATCCTATTAAAAATGATGATGGGGTTAATATGTTTAAAACTACTATCTCCACCGTACCAACTCAACTTAATAAAGGTTTAGAGCAACCTGCTTTTGAAATTGATAAAAGTTTTTTAGCTTTTTATAAAAATACATTAAATACACTTTATAACAATCTACCAAAAGCAACAGACATAGGCAAAACTATACCTAATACAAACAGTGGTTTTAATAGTTTTGATGGCGATGCTACCTTTGAAGAAAGCTTACCTCAAACAAATTCTAATCAAAATAATACAATTGAAAACACGCCTACACAAAATATTCCTACAAATCCATCTTCAACAAATCAAAATAATCAAAGTAAAAATCAAGATGGGGTAGAAATATTTGAATGATAAAACTTGTGAGAAAATTAAACTTTCTCACACAAAAAATAAGATTTTCTTATACAAAAAATAACTATCATTCTACTTTAAAATCAATGCCTGTTGCATTGCATTTTTTATCATCTCTCTTTTATCTCGTATTTCAAAAAAAAGCTCAAAAGCAAAAACCCCTTGCCATAAAAGCATATCAAGTCCATCTTTAATTTTTAAATGATACTCTTTACACAATCTATAAAAAGGTGTTTCTCTGCCATAAATTACCTCAAAAGCAAATTTAGCTTTAGGTAAAATTCTATCTAAAAGCTCTCTATCACAAGGTAAATTTTCATCTTTTAATCCAGCAGAAGTTGAATTTATAACCAAATCAAAGTCAAAATCTTGCAAGTTTTTATAAAGATAAGTTGGATAAGCTAAAAAATCTTTAAATCTTTCTTTACTACGATTAGCTATATACACTTCTACGCCTTTTTGTTTTAATGCATAAGCAAGCGCCAAAGCTGTACCTCCAGCACCCAAAATCAAAGCTTTTTTTATATTATCAAAATCCTTAATAGCTTCTAAAAAACCTAAAGCATCAGTATTATAAGCGTAAATTTTATCTTCTTTTAAGCATAAAGTATTTGCAGAGCCAATATTTCTAGCAAAATCATCCTTCACATCAGCAATATCTAAAGCTTTTTCCTTAAAAGGCAAAGTAATATTAGCTCCACTAAGTCCTAATTTAAAAAAATCTTCTCTTAAACAGTTAGCATTTCTTAAATGATAGCGTGTATAAATGCTATCAAGCCCTAAGGCTTTAATAGCATTATTATGCATTCTAGGCGATTTAGAGTGAGAAATAGGATCGCCTATAACTGCTAAAAATTTCATTTTAAAGTAAAAGAAAAAGCATCTTTTGCAATATCCTTGCGGATTTTAGCAAGTTCTGCTGCAATATCTGCCTTTTCAAATGGTCCTATTAAAACCTTGGTAATTTCTTTACCTCCAACTGTAGTTTTATAAAGTTTATAATCATAACCTTTCTGTTTTACAGAAGCAAGTTCTTTTGATTTTTGATCCAAATTACTTACTGAGAAAATTTGCACATAAATACCCGATGCTAAACCACTTGGATGCACAGGTTTAGCATCAACATTTTTAAATAAATCATTTGCATTTTGTTCTTTTTTAGGGGTTTGTTTTGTGCTTTCTTTTTCTTTTTTTACAGCTGTTTGTTTTGCTTCTTCCTTAGGTTTTGCAGTTTGTTTTACTTCTTGTTTGGGAGCACTTGCTTGTGGAGTGGTATTTGCTGAAGTAGTTGCTATTGGTTCTGCTGGAACTTCTTGATCAGGCATAGCAAAATTTGTAGTATCATTGTTATTTGAACTAGAGGTTGTTGTATTTTGAGTTGTATTTTGTTCATCTTGAAATTGTTTTCTTAATGCCTCAAATTGATCTTCTGCTGAAGTATTATCTGTAATTGGCATACTTTCAAAAGAAGTATCATTGTTATTGTCTTGAGTTGCTATAGGTTCACTTGGCAATACACTTTGATTTTGCGTATTTTCATCACCACTACCATTAATAAGCTTCATAACTATCATGATAGCTAAAAACAAAATAACTAAAGCAATAACTCGTAAAAGAATTTTTTTTACTTTTTCACTTTTATTACTTTTTTCTAAAATAATATCATCAAATTCATTTTTTTGATTTTCCATAATTTGTCCTTTCTTACATATGCTTAGACCAAGAACTTCCTCGTTCCTTTTGATAAACCTCATAAGGCAATATTAAAATATTAAATTCCCTAGGTACATCCATACTAGGAAACACCTTCCATTCTACTGGCATTTTACTTGCAAACATCATTGAAAGTTTAGACGCTAAAGAATAACCTTCGTTTAACGCCGTATGTCCTTTATGAATATAAAGATGTAAATGTCCTGGAGTTTTAGTTTTATAGGCTGTGAAATTTATAAAACCTTCTTCTCTTAAAATAAGTTGTGCACGGTGATAAAATCTTTCAGCATTAAAACCATTATAATCAAAGACAATATTTTCTACTTTATTATCTTTTGTTATTAAATCATGAGCGACAACAATTTTTTTAGCAGCGTGTTCTCTCATGACATTTAAATTTAAAGGAGCATCAACTCTTTCAAATTTATCAAAAAATAAGCGACCTCTATGTGTAATTTTATTTACAATTTTATCGCGTCTTATATAATAATGATCGCCAATTATTTTAATTAGCGACATATCCATTGGTGAAATCAAAACATAGCCCTTTCATAAATAATAAAATTACTTGCAAGTTTTTTTAATTCTTGTTTAATATTCTTTTGTAATTTTTCATTATTAATATCATCTAAAATATCTGCAATATAATTTGACACAATTTCCATTTCTTTTTCTTTAAAACCTCTGGCAGTAAGGGCTGGAGTTCCAAGTCTTAATCCACTTGTGATAAAAGGACTTCTAATCTCTCCTGGAACGGTATTTTTATTTGCGGTAATTCCTGCATTTCCAAGAGCTAAATCTGCATCTTTTCCACTAAATTCACGATCTAAAAAACTCATTAAAACAAGGTGATTATCCGTTCCATCGCTAACAAGTTTAAATTTTCTATCCATTAAAACATTAGCTAAAACTTGAGCATTGGTTCTTACTTGTTTTGCATAAACTTTCCACTCATCGCTAAGATTAAATTTAAATCCTACTGCTTTTGCAGCAATTACATGCATCAAAGGACCACCTTGAATACCTGGAAAAATGGCAGAATTAATTTTTTTAGCAAGCTCTTCATCATTTGTCATAATAATACCACCTCTTGGGCCACGCAAAGTTTTATGCGTAGTTGAGCTTACTACATGAGCGTGTGGAAAAGGACTTGGATGCTCACCTGCCACAACAAGACCTGCAATATGTGCTATATCAGCAAAAAGATAGGCGCCTACTTCATCAGCGATTTCTCTAAATTTAGCAAAATCAATCACTCTTGCATAAGCACTAGCTCCACAAACTATAAGTTTTGGTTTTTCTTTTTTAGCAATTTCTCTTACTTTTTCATAATCAATTCTTCCATCAAGTTCTACGCCGTAAAAACAACTTTCGTACATTTTACCTGAAGAACTTACTTTTGCACCATGAGTCAAATGTCCACCATGACTTAAATCCATTCCTAAAATTTTATCACCTGGATTAATCAAAGCCGCATAAACACCTTGATTAGCTTGAGAACCTGAATTAGGCTGAACATTAGCAAATTTACAATTAAAAAGTTTTTTACATCTTTCAATAGCTAAAGTTTCAATCTCATCAACAAATTCGCAACCACCATAATATCTTTTACCTGGATAACCTTCTGCGTATTTGTTTGTCAAGATACTTCCCATAACTTCCATTACTTCAGGTAAAGTGAAATTTTCACTCGCTATCATTTCAAGACCTTCACATTGACGCTCTAACTCTTTGTTTGTCAAATCAAAAATTTCTTTATCAAACATTTCTAAACTCATTCTTTCTCCTTTAGTTCTGATTTTAATGGACGCATTGCAGGAAACAATATCACATCTCGAATAGATTTTTTATTTGTCAAAAGCATAACAAGTCTATCTATGCCTATACCTTGCCCTGCCGTTGGAGGCATTCCATAACCCAAAGCATTTACAAAATCTTCATCCATTTCACAAGCCTCTTCATCGCCTGCATTTTTAGCTTCAATTTGTTTTAAAAATCTCTCATATTGATCAAGCGGATCATTAAGCTCATTAAAACCATTTGCCAATTCTCTTCCGCAAATAAACAGCTCAAATCTCTCAGCAATCTGAGAATCCTCATCACTACGTCTTGATAAAGGACTTATGGAAATAGGAAAATCGATCACAAAAGTAGGATTGATCAATTTTTCTTCCACATAATTATCAAAAAGTTCAGCTTGTAAATGTCCAAGTTCAAGCTTTTCATTCGCTTCAAAACCATCAGCTTTTAATTTAGTAAGAATTTTTTCCTTATCTTCGATTAAATCCCCATCTAAACCACCATATTTACAAAGTGCATCTTTATAGGTTATTCTTTCAAAAGGTTTAGAAAAATCTATCATTTTTCCATCAAATTCTATTGTTTTTCCCAAATTAAGCTTATCTAAAAGTAAAGCAAAAAGTTCTTCAGTTAAATCCATTAAATCTTTATAATTATGATAAGCCCAATAAAATTCTATAGTTGTAAATTCGGGATTATGAGTTAAATCCATACCTTCGTTTCTAAAACAACGATTGATTTCAAAAACTGCCTCAAAACCACCCACTACAAGTCTTTTAAGATAAAGTTCTGGAGCAATTCTTAAAAATCTTTCTACGCCTAAAGAATTGTGAAAAGTTACAAAAGGCTTAGCGTTTGCTCCACCTGCAATCGGATGCATCATAGGAGTTTCTACTTCTAAAAAGCCTTTATTTTCAAAAAAATGACGAATCAAACTCACCACTTTAGAACGCACTAAAAAATCTTTTCTAACTTCTGCATTCATTATCATATCAACATAACGTTTACGATATCTTTGTTCAATATCTGTTAATCCATGATATTTTTCAGGTAAAGGAACAATAGCTTTTGTAGCGAGTTTTACTTCACTTGCATGCAAACTAAACTCACCTGTTTTAGTTACAAAAGGAAAACCTTTAACCAAAACAATATCACCTACTTCTAAATTCTTTTTCAAAATCGCATAAAGTTCTTCACCTACGCTATCTTTACTAAAATAAATTTGTAAATTTGTATCCTCATCTTCAATGTTTGCAAAAATCGATTTCCCAGCTATACGCAAAAGTTTCAAACGTCCTGCAACAACAGCATTGACACTTTCATCTCTTTTTTCAACTTGCTCTAAAATATAAGAAAATTTATCCTTAAAAGTCTTTAAAGACATTTCTTTTTCTAAAAAATGAGGATAAGGATTGATCCCTAAATTTTTTAATTCCTTAGCTTTTTCTATTCTTTGCTGCTCTAAAATATTATCAAACATTTATATTTTTACCTTTGCTTTTTGATTATTACAATCACCACAAACACCATAAAGCTGCATCAAATGCCCTGTAAGTTTAAAACCATGTTCTTTTGCAATCAAGGCTTGCTGTCTTTCTATAATAGGATTTTCAAATTCTATAATTTTTCCACAATTTTTACATATCATATGATCATGGTGAGGTTTATTGGCAAGCTCGTATTTTTTACCTGCTGAACCAAAAGAAATGGAAGTTACCATTTCTGCTTCTTCAAGCAAATTTAAAGTACGATAAACAGTTGCAATTCCTACATTTAAATCAGGTTCAGCTTGTTTGATTTCCATATATAAACTTTCGGGTGTGTAATGAGTATCACTGTGATAAAGAGTTTTTAAAAGCACTTCTCTTTGCTTAGTATATTTAAGTCCGCCTTGTCTTAATATTTTTTTAAACCTCTCAAGTAAAACATCATATTCCACATTTTCTATCAGCATATCACTCCCCTTTTTGAGTATTGTTTAAATCACTTACAATATCTTGCAACTTTTCATTAGCATGATCTAGACTATTTTCTGTTAAAGGTTGATTCATAATAAAAGATCCAGTTTCTTTAAGCAAATTCAAAGTATAGCTATTTTTAGCAAAATTATCTAATTTATCATTTAAAAAATCGATTCTTGCTACACAAAAAACCAAAATTGCAAAAATTAAAAAGATTTTTGCCCCGCCAAATATAAAGCCACTAATACGATCTAAAAAACCTAGGCCACTTAATTTAATCAACTTAGAAAGAAAATTACCCACCAATAAACAAACTATCCAAAAAATAATTAATATGGCCAAAAATCCAGCAAATCCAGCTAAGCTTTGATTTTCTATCTTATAAAAAGTACTTTGTATAAATTCAGCTGCTTGAGTTGCATATTTTGAAGCAATAAAAACACCACCAATAATACCCAAAAGCCCAAAAATTTCTTTTATCAAACCATTGATAATACCCTTAAGCCCTAAAAGCAAGGTAAATCCTAAAATAAAAGCATCAAACCAATAAAAATTCATTTCAATCACTCTCTGATTTTTTTGTTTTAAATTTATTCTACAAATAAGCACTAAATGCTAAGTTAATCATTCTATGATTTTAGGAACAACAAAAAAATGTTCTTGTTTTTTTGGAGCACAATCCAAAACCTCATCAATAACATTGCTATTTCTTATCTCATCAATCCTCAAAGGAGCTCCACCTTTTATAGTACTCACAGTAATCTCTTGGGAATCTAAATCAAGTTCGTTTAATTTTTCAACAAAATTCACAATTTCACTTAACTGTACAATGGTTTCATTTCTGTTTTTTGTTATTTGTAAAGCACTTAATTTTTCAAGCTTGCTTAATAATTTCTCATCTATTTGCATTTCTTAAACCTTAATAAAAAAGTTAAAATTTTGAAAATTATATCATAAAAAGCTTTAAATTGTTTAGGATATTTTGCAATTTATATGATACAATACCATAATTTTTCTATACAAAAATAAAAATATTTTTTCAAGGATAAATTTTGGGACTAAAAGATAATTTAAAAGCTGTTAAAAATGAACTTAACACAGAAGAACAATTTATAGAAAATTTTATCAAAGGAGAGAGATTTATACGCAAGTATAAATTTTATATATCTGCTGTTGTGATAATTTTAGTTGCTTGGTTTGCTGGAAATTTTATAATCTCAAAAATAAACGATTATAAAACAAAAGAAGCAAATGAAATTTATGCCAATCTAATACAAGATCCTAGCAATAAAAATCTTTTAGAACAACTTAAAAATAAAAATACTAATCTTTACGCTATCTTTTTACTAAAAGAAAATATTAATGATTTTAATAATACAACTCTCCAAAATGAACTAAAACAAATTTATAATAATGCTCAAACAAACACTTTACTTAAAAATATTATCGCATTATCTTTAGGGGATAAATCGATATTTTTAAAAAATTATGATAAATTATTAGAAGCTTACAAACTTTTAGAGCAAAATAAAATCGAAGAAGCTAATGTTTTACTTTCTCAGATAAAAGAAAATTCAAGTTTAAATCAAATAGCTAAAAACCTCAAACATTATCAAGGCATTACACAATGAAAAAAATATTTTTAACACTATTTTGTTTAATATTTCTATGTGCTTGTGGCACCAAAAGACAATATTTTGAACCAAAACAAACCGATGGAGATTTAAGTCATAATAGCAATTTAAAAAGTAAAATCGTTGATTGGAATCTAGTTTCTGCAAAACTTAGCAATAATACAGCTATCTTAAAAAATAATATCTCCATAGACAAGTTTAAACTTCCTAAAAATTATATGCTTCTAGCTTATCAAGATGGGGAATATTTTACTGCAGATAACAATGGAAATTTAAAAATTTTTGACAATTCTTATAATGAAATTTATAATTTTCAATTTGACGCTAGTGTTGTAGGAGTAGCTTCTAATGGAGATGATTTAGCCCTTGTACTTGCAAACAATACCATAGTTCTTGCAAATCGTTCTTTGGGTATTAAATTCAGTCAAACCCTAACCTCAGCTCCAGCCCAAGACAGTCGTACCGCTAATCCTATATTTTTAGACAATATCATCGTTTATCCAACACTAGATGGTAAAATTTTAATTCTTTCAAGAAACAATCTTCAAATCATTAAAGATGTGGTTATTTCAGCAGAAAATTTTTTCAACAATGTAATCCATCTAAGTGTAATCGGAGATAAACTTATAGCAGCAACAGCTAAAAAAATCATTGTTGTAAGCCCTGCTAGAACTCTTTATCTTGACGCTGACATAAAAGATGTTGCACTTAGCGATGATGGTATTTTTATACTAGAAAAAGATGGCACTATTATTAAAACTGATTATAACTTAAGAAAAATTGCGGAAAAAAAATTTGAATTTGCTATTTTTGTAAAAAGCAATATATACAATAATTATTTATATATTTTTGAAAAAACAGGCTATCTTATCAAAATGAATCTAAATTTAGATAATGCACAAGTATTTAAACTTTCAGAAGCTGTTGATAAAATTTCTTTCATGGGAAATGGTAAATTTTACTACGGAGATAAAATTTTAGATTTGCTATGATAAAAATTTTAGAACAAACAATAAAGGCTTTAAAATTAAATTTAAAGCCCTATGACTTAAGTATGTTGACTAGAAAAAAAAGTTATATTTGTGCTAAAGATCAAAATAACATTCTTTTTATGTATACAGGAAAAACAAAATTTTTAACGAAAGATGCCTTATTTTTAGAAAATCTAGCACAGCAAATTAACATAAATAACAAATATTTTTTTAGCATGGCTTCTCTTTGCTCTAAAGCAAAAAATCATCTAGAAATGAAAGGATTTAATATCTATGCTACTCTGTGATATTGGGAATTCAAATGCTAATTTCCTAGATGATAACAAATATTTTACTCTTAGTATAGATCAGTTTTTAGAATTTAAAAATGAACAAAAAATTTTTTATATCAATGTCAATGAACATCTCAAAGAACATTTAAAAAATCAAAAAAATTTTATCAATCTTGAACCTTATTTTTTATTTGATACTATTTATCAAGGATTAGGAATCGATCGCATAGCAGCTTGTTATACTATTGAAGATGGAGTTGTTGTAGATGCAGGTAGTGCTATTACAATTGATATTATTTCTAATTCTATACATCTTGGTGGTTTTATCTTGCCAGGTATTGCAAATTATAAAAAAATTTATAGCCATATTTCACCACGATTAAAAAGTGAATTTAACACTCAAGTTAGTCTTGATGCATTCCCACAAAAAACCATGGATGCTTTAAGTTATGGTGTTTTTAAAGGAATTTACCTACTGATAAAAGATGCCGCTCAAAATAAAAAGCTTTATTTCACTGGTGGAGATGGGCAATTTTTAGCAAATTATTTCGATCACGCAATTTATGATAAACTTTTAATCTTTCGAGGAATGAAAAAGATTATAAAAGAAAATCCCAATTTACTTTATTAAAAATGTTACAAAAATTCTCATTGATATCAAACCTTAATGAAATTTAACTTTTTGTAAAACAAATTCAATTAAACTTCTATTTAGAAAAAAGTTTATTAAAATAAAAAAAGGAAAAACAATGAGCCAACAAGAATTTGATGTGCTTATCATCGGAGCTGGAATTTCAGGAGCAGCATTATTTTACGAGCTTGCAAGATATACAAATATTAAAAATATTGCTTTGATAGAAAAATATAATACAGCTGCAACATTAAATTCTAAGGGAACGAGTAATTCTCAAACCATTCATTGTGGAGATATTGAAACCAATTATACTTTAGAAAAAGCGCGAAAAGTAAAAAGAACAGCTGATATGATAGTTAAATATGGACTCATGCAAAATGCGCAAAATAATTTCATGTTTTCTCATCAAAAAATGGCTCTAGCTGTTGGAGATATAGAATGTGATTATATGAAAAAACGCTATGAAGAATTTAAAGAACTTTATCCTTATATAAAATTTTTCGATAAAGCAAAAATCAAACAAATTGAACCCAAGGTTGTTTTAGGAGAAGATTGCAATCAAGATAGACCTGAAAATATCTGTGCCATGGGTGTTGAAAGCGGCGAGGTTTTTACAACTGTAGATTTTGGGAAAATGAGTATAAATCTAATAGAACAAGCCCAAAAACAAAATAAAAATACTTTCGTTGCTTTTAATCAAGAAATTATTCACATAGAAAAAAAGGATGATATTTTTATATTAAAAACCTCAAATCATCAAGAATACCATGCCAAAAGCGTAGTTGTCAATGCTGGAGCGCACTCTTTATATTTAGCACATAAAATGAACTTAGGTATGGATAAGTCTTGTTGGCCTGTTGCAGGAAGTTTTTATTTAACCAAACAAAAACTTTTAAATGGTAAGGTTTATATGGTGCAAAATCCTAAACTTCCATTTGCAGCTCTTCATGGAGATCCTGATTTACTTGCTGATATGAACACTCGCTTTGGACCTACCGCACTTGTTATTCCAAAACTAGAACGTTATCATGGTCTAAAATCAGTTCCAGAATTTTTTGAAGCGCTAAAACTTGATAAAACTGTTTTAAAAGTAACTTTTAATATGTTTAAAGATGCAACAATTAGAAATTACATCTTTTATAATTATCTTTTTGAACTACCTTTTGTTGATAAAAGCTTATTTGTTAAAGATGCCAAAAAAATAGTCCCAAGTCTTAAAGCAAGCGATATTTATTATGCGAAAGGTTTTGGAGGCGTAAGACCGCAAGTTATTGATAAAACTAAAGGAGAATTAATGCTAGGTGAAGCAAGCATCACAGAAACCCCTGGTATTATTTTCAATATGACTCCAAGTCCTGGAGCAACAAGTTGTTTAGGAAATGCTGAAAGAGATGCAAAGCTTGTGTGTAATTACCTAGGAATGGAATTTAACGAAGATAAATTTTCTTCAGAATTATTGTAATCATTTTGTTTCTATTTTTAGCTACAATAATTTCAAAAGGAGTTTACCATGCTTAAAAAAACAAAAATTGTAGCCACAGTAGGTCCAGCAAGTGAAAAGGAAGAAATTCTACGCCAAATGATTATCAATGGTGTAAATGTTTTCCGTTTAAACTTTTCTCATGGAACACATGAGTATCATAAAAAAAACTTAGATACCATAAGAAGAGTAGCTAAAGAATTGCATACTCGTATTGGAATTTTACAAGACATTAGTGGTCCTAAAATTCGTACAGGCGAACTTAAAGAACCATTTGAATTAAAAAAGGGTGATAGACTTGATTTTTATCGTGAAACAATTTTAGGGGAGAAGATTGCTCAAAATCATTATAAAATCAGCATCAATCAAAAATCCATTTTAGATATGTTAAAAATTGATGAATATATTTATCTATATGATGGATCAATTCGTGCTAAAGTAGTAAGCATAGATAATCAAAAAATTGAAACCATTATAGAAAATGATGGTTTTTTAAACTCAAATAAAGGTATTAATTTTCCGAATACTAAAATCAATATTGATGTTATTACACAAAAAGATAAAAATGATTTACTTTGGGGTATAAAAAATGAAGTAGATTTTTTAGCAATATCTTTCGTACAAAATGCACACGATATTGATGAAGTTCGTGAAATTTTAGCACAAAATAACGCAAAAATATCTATTTTTGCAAAAATTGAAAAATTTGATGCAGTAGAAAATATTGATGAGATTATTAAATCTAGCGATGGTATAATGGTTGCAAGAGGAGACTTAGGTATTGAGGTACCTTATTATAAAGTTCCTAATATCCAAAAAGAAATTATACAAAAAGCAAACAATGCCTCTAAGCCTGTTATTACTGCAACTCAGATGCTTTTTTCATTAGCCAAAAGCAAAACCGCCACAAGAGCTGAAATTTCAGATGTTGCAAATGCTGTTTTAGATGGAACAGATGCAGTAATGCTAAGTGAAGAAAGCGCCGTTGGTATAGATCCTGCAAACGCTGTTGATATAATGTGCCAAACTATAATAGAAACAGAAAAACGCTATCCATATAACAAATTTAATGATTTTAATGATTTAGACAATACAGATAAAATCATGCGTTCTTCAGCTCATCTTGCAACAGATCTTAACGCTGATGCTATTTTTTCTTTAACAAGTAGCGGAAAATCTGCTATTAAGATTGCAAGATATCGTCCAAATATAGAAATCATAGCAGTAGGGCATTCTGAAAAAACCTTAAACTCTTTAAGTATAGTTTGGGGAGTTAATCCTGCGATCTTGGTTAACAAAAGTAATGAACTTACAGAATTATTAAAAGACTCTGTAAGATCAAGTGTTGAAAAAGGTTTTATGGATGAAGACAAATGCTATCTTCTAACTGCAGGCTTTCCAACAGGAGTAGAAGGTACTAGCAATCTTATCCGCATTCTCAATAAAGAGCAAATTGCTTATTATCTACAATAAAACATTAAATTCCTTTGAAAATAAGGAATTTAATGTCCTTATAAATTTTTTAAGTCAAAAGTCGATATAAATTAAAGCCTCACACAAAGGAGCAAATATGCAAGTGAATACTTTTTCAAATATCGCTAGCATGGCACAAACACAAGTTAGCAATAAGAAGGCAGATGATGCTAAGGAAAATACAAAAGACAAAAATGTTCAAAGTGCTAATTCTAGCAAGGATGTAGATAAAAATACCCTTGAAAAATTAAATGCACTTGGTGGAAAGGGCATTACACAAATTTACCTAGTTCAGTTTCAACAGCAAACAATGAATGCTGTAATAGGTTCGAGCAATGCCCAAACTGGACTAGATAGTCTTTTAAATGGTGCCAATTTAGATACTGCGAAATCTATACTTACAAATATTGATTTTGCATCCTTAGGCTACAGTGGCAAAAATCCACTTGATATGAATACAGATGAACTTCAACAACTTGTAAGTGAAGATGGTTTTTTTGGAGTGGAAAATACAGCCAATCGCATCGCGGATTTTGTTATTAAAGGCGGTGGCGACGATGTTGAAAAATTGAAAAAAGGTCTTGAAGGTATGAAAAAAGGATTTGAGCAAGCAGAAAAAATGTGGGGTGGAGAACTTCCTCAAATCAGTCAAGATACAATAGATGCGGCACTTAAAAAAGTTAGCGATCGCATTGATGAACTAGGCGGAAAAACTCTAGATCTTCAAGCTTAACTAAAAATGCTTAGAAATTTCTAAGCATTTTTAGTTGTTATTAATATCAAAAGTAAAAAATTCACTCTTAAAATTATTAGGTAAAGTTTTATACTGAGATATCGCAGCTTCATAGTTCTTTACTTCTTGATACAACATACCAAGAGCTGCTTTACTTTCTTTGTTATTTTTATCTGTAAGTTTAGAAAGCTGCAAAAGCGCTATAGCTGAATTTGGATTATTTGCACCTACGGCTGCTACGGCTGCTAAAAATAAAGTTTTAGTATCTTTAGCTCCATAATCATCAATCAAAGAATTGTAAAGCGCATAAGCCTCCTCGTATTGCTGTGCAAAAATATCCAAATAAGCTAAAGTTTGCAAAATACCCTCATCTTTTGCTCCTGAAACATTAATCAACTCTTTAAATTTCTGTCTTTCTAAATTTAAAAGCCCTGCAATATGCATTAAATTAACATAAAATTCCCTAGCTATATTTGGCCCACCAAAAACACTACGATAATCAAGTTTTAAATTTTTAAAATGAATTTGAGCATTTTGAGCATATTCTTTAATATTTAAATTTGAATTTAAAGAATTAAAATACAAAATATTTGCCAAAATATCTTCAGGCAACTCTGAACGCAATTTAGCAATTTTCACATCTACTTGATTATTAAGGTTATTATTTTTAGCAACAATAGCTTCAAAAATCAAACTCAAAGGCGTGTCTTTTTTTGTTTCATCTAAATAAGGAAGCATAGAAATATAATCATTATTAACTAAAAACAACATACTTTTTTGCATATTAGCTTTAAAATTAGAATCAGCAGCTATATTATCAAGAATTTCATTGTAAAGTTTAGTTGTATCAATATCAATTAATTTTGCACAAAACATAGCAAAAGCACCTGCTAAGTAATTTTTAGGATTAAGATGATATGAACTTGAAAAATGCTTATAAGCAAGTTCATAATTTTGCATTTGGGCATAGGTTAAAGCCAAATTATAATGTAAAATACTATGTTCTGGATAATCCTTGATAAGTTTTTGAAATTCTTGGTTAGCAAGGCGTAACTTCTGATTTAATGCATAGTTAATAATATTGGCAATTTTTACATTGGTAGATGAAAGAGCCTTGCTTGTATTAAGATAAACTCCCGCATCAGCACTATCATCAACGAAATCTGTAACATTAGCTTTTTTAATATATAAAGCAGCCTGCTTACTATCAAAAACCTGATAAGGTGCAAAATAAAAAAGCAAATCGAATTGATCTTTTTGTTTTTTTAGCAAATCTTTTGAAAAAGAATTTTGAGCAACTGCTATATTAAAAAGATCCTTATTTAAACGAACTTGAATTTTATAAGTATCTAAAATCTTATATCTATCTTTATCGTTATCATAAGAATTTTGTAAGCGCGCTAACATATCTTGATAATTTCCTGTTTTAATATCAACCAATGTTAAAGCCGCTAAACTTTGATTAAAATCTCTTTCAATTTTCATCGCTGTACTTAAAGCGACTTTAGCTTTAGCATATTCTCCTATTCTAGCGTATAAAAGACCTAAAGATAAACTAGATTCAAAATTGCCTTGAGAATTTAATTGCTGTATAGCCTTGGAATCAAAGTCCATTTTTGCATAAATTTTAGCAGACAAATACTTTGCAACATCAGAATACGGCTCCACATCTGTTCTTTGTAACATTTGTAAAGCCTCAGGGTAATATCCTTTGTAATAATTAATCAAGCTTAAATAATAATCATATAATTTTGATTTTCCTTCTTTTGGAAGATACACTTGAGCTAAATCAATATAATATCTAAATTTTTCCTTATCATTAAGCTTTAAAGCACAAACAGCAGCATTGATAGCAGCTACACTTTGATTTTCTCCATTGGCTATAGCTTTCTTGAAGCTTTCAAAAGCTTCTTGGAATTTATTCTCATTCATTTGAGAAACGCCTAAATTATAATTAGATAAAGATTCGTTATATACGGCAACTTGCTCATAAACTTTTAAAGCCTGTTCAACTTCACCCTTTAAATATAAAGCATTTGCTTTTTGGATCATACCATCAATTCTTTGCATATCATTGTATTTATATGATTCATCAGGCATAACAACAGGTTGTTCTAAAGGCTTAGAAGCTATAATATCTGGTTTAATTTTTCCTTCACTAAAAGTTAAATAAAAAAGTGTAAAAACTAAAATACAAATAATCCCCAAAGATAAACCCACAAGAGACATAAACTTACGATCTTTATACCAAGGCGTAGGCTCTTGACTTTCAACTTCTTCAAAAGTTGATACATCTTCAGGCGCACTTTCTCTTGTAAATTTAAAACCACTATCACTATTTTCTTGAGGTAATTCTTCTGGCAATGATGCAAATTCTTCATCTTCTGGAGCTTGCCCCTCTTGCCCTTTAAATCCCTCTAAACTCTCATCAAGTCTTGGTTGATTTAAGCCATCTTCGGGTTTTTCTAGTATTATATCTTCTTGTTCAGCCATCTATACTCTTTAAAAATATTTTTTCAAAGCATCAGGAATATGAATTTTTCCTTCTTTATCTTGATAATTTTCCATAATCGCTACCAAGGTTCTTCCTACTGCCAAAGATGAGCCATTAAGAGTGTGAACGAGTTCATTTTTTCCTTGTTCATTTTTATAGCGAATTTTAGCACGTCTTGCTTGAAAATCACGACAATTTGAAACCGAGCTGATCTCACGATATTTATTTTGTCCTGGAAGCCACACTTCAAGATCCACAGTTTTTGCTGCACTAAAACCCAAATCTCCAGTGCAAAGCATCAAATGTCTATGCGCTAAACCTAAAGAACTCAGCAAATCACTTGCACACTCAAGCATTTCATTAAACACGCTATCACTTTGCTCAGGTTTAGTAATACTTACAAGCTCTACTTTTTCAAACTGGTGTTGTCTTATAATACCTCTTGTATCACGCCCTGCACTGCCTGCTTCTTTTCTAAAACAAGCGCTATAACAAGTCATTTTTATCGGTAAAGTTTCACTCGCTAAAATTTCTCCACTATAAAGATTGGTTACTGGAATTTCAGAAGTTGAGATCAAATACAAATCCTCATCATCTACCTTATACATATCTTCTTTAAATTTTGGCAACTGACCTGTCCCAAACATAGTAGCACCATTTACCAAAAAAGGCACATTAACAAATTCAAATCCACGACTTCTATTAAAATCTATCATATAATTTACCAAAGCGCGGCTTAATAAAGCTCCTTCGTTTTTAAGCACACAAAAACGACTTTGTGAAATTTTTACCCCACGCACAAAATCAAGCCAATTTAAACTCTCACCTAATTCAAAATGTTCTTTTGGAGTAAAATCAAAGCTAGGTGGATTTAAAACTTTTTTAAGCTCCACATTTTCATCTTCGTCTTCACCCACAGGCACACACTCATCAGGGATATTTGGGATGGCATGAGCAATTTCTTCAAGCTCATTTTCTAAAGCATTTACTTTAGTGCTTTGCTCATTAATTTTGCTTTTATTTTCGCTTAATTTTGCTTTTAAACTTTCTTTATCTTCGGCTGTAGCAAGCTCTTTACTGAATTTATTTTGAAAAGCTTGAAATTCTTCTAAAGCTGTTTTTTCTTTTTTTAAACTTGCAAAAAGTTCAGCAAGTTTTTTTAAGATATTTTCATCAACTTTTTTATTTTTCAACTTTTTAGCCACTTCATCAAAATTATTTTGCAAATTTTTTAAATCTAGCATTTTCTACTCCTTAAAGTCCGATTTTTTCATAAATTTTTTGCATTTTTTCTTGGGCGATTTTTCTTGCTTTAGTCGCACCAAAATCCAAAATTTCTTTCAAATGCGAAGGCTTTTCTAAAAGCTCATTGTATTTTTCTCTTGCTTCTTTAAAATAAGCATTTACAAGCTCGTTTAAATACATTTTAAAATGTCCATAACCCTCACCACCTTTTTCATAGCGTATTTGTAATTCTTTTTGCCCTAATTCATCTAAAAAAAGCTTTGCGATTTTAAAAACATTGCAGCTTTTAAAATCTTTTGGATCTTCTAAAGCGGTACTATCGGTTACTATGGAAGAAATTTGTTTTTTTAAGGTTTTTTCACTGCTAAAAATATCTATAGTATTTTGATAAGATTTACTCATTTTTGCTCCATCAGTACCCACAACTACAGCTACTTCTTCATTCACTCTTGCTTCTGGAAGGGTAAAAATTTCTCCCCATTCATTATTAACTTTTAAAGCAATATCACGTGCGATTTCAACATGTTGGATTTGATCTTTTCCCACAGGGACAATTTGCGTATCAAAAAGCAAAATATCTGCTGCCATTAAAACAGGATAAGAAAAAAGTCCGTGTGAAGCACTAAGCCCCTTAGCAACTTTATCCTTATAACTATGCGCACGCTCTAATAAACCCATAGGAGTAAATTGCGATAAAATCCAATAAAGCTCCATAACTTCCTTAACATCACTTTGCAACCAAAAAACGCTCTTTTGCGGATCTATACCAAGGCTTAAAAAAGCCGCAGCAGCTTTTAAGGAATTTTGTTTAAGTTTTTCTCCATCTTGAGAAGAAGTCATGGCATGATAATTAGCAATAAACATAAACATTTGGCTTTTTTCTTGTGCATCTACCATTTGCTTAATCGCACCAAAATAATTACCTATATGCAAATCGCCACTTGGCTGAAGGCCTGTTAATACTCTCATTTTACCACCTTTTTAATCTCGCTTAAAAGCTCATCTATATTTTTATTTTCTATATTTAAAATAAAATTTGCCTTTAGTTCATACTTGCTTAAACGCTCATTATATAATTTTTTTGCTTTAATTTCATCATAAAATAAAGGTCTTTTAGAAATTTCATCTTTGTCTAAACGCTTTTTTAAATATTCAAAACTTGCTTTTAAATAAATACAAAAACCTACTTTTTCTAAATTTGAAACATTAACAAAACCCCCGCCTGTAGCAATACAAGTTTTCTCACAAGAACTAAAAAAATCAGCCATTTTTTGCTCTTGTTCTCTAAAAAAAATCTCGCCTTTTTGTGCGAAAATTTCACTGATTTTTTGATTAAATTTTTGTTCTATTAAAAAATCACTATCTAAAAAAACAAGATCTAAATCCTTAGCCAAAGCTCTTGCTAAAGTGCTTTTTCCAGAACCCATAAATCCTATAAAAACGATATTTTTAGCTTTCATCATTTTCTTTACTGCCCTTTTTACGCGAAGCAATCACTAAAGGCACACCTTCGAAATTAAATTCTTTTCTGATTTGATTTTGTAAATAACGCTTATAGCTAAAATGCAAGGCCTTAGGACGATTCATAATAAGTGCAATTTTTGGCGGTGCTAAGTCATATTGTACTGCATAATAAATTTTAACCAATTTCCCATAATCATGCGGCAAAGGATGTGCTCTTGTGGCATTTTCTATCAAAGTATTAAGCTTAGAAGTTTGGATTTTTTGAGTGAAATTTTCAAAAATTTGCAAAATTTTATCGAGTAAAACATGCACCCTTTTTCCACTTAAAGCTGATACACTAATCACAGGTGCGTAAGCTAGAAATTTAAAACGATCAAGACGCAATTCTTTTACAGTCTTATCAAAATCCATCTCACTTTTATCCCATTTATTTAAAACAATAATCACACCCAAATAATGCTTAGCCACAAGCCCAGCAATGCGTTCATCAAGCTCGTTAAAGCCCTCATGCGCATCTAAAACCAAAAGTGCTATTTGAGAATGAGATAAAATTTTTTCCGTGCGATTTAGGGCAAAGCGTTCGAGTCCTTGAATTTTACCCCTTTTTCTAATACCTGCAGTATCAACAAATTCTATCACTTTATCTTTATGAACTACACTTTCATTAACAGGATCTATAGTAGTTCCTGCGATAGAACTTACAACACTGCGTTCTTGTTTAACCAAAGCATTTAAAAGACTTGATTTTCCAACATTTACACGCCCTACAATACCCACTCTGATATGATTTTGATCGACTTCTTTAAATTGAAATTCTTTTCCTTCTTCATAATGCTCTAAAAAATCTTCTAAATTTTCTTCTTCATCGGGGATTAAAAACTCTTCATGTAAAAATTTTTCAAGCCATTCATAAAGTTCATCTAAGCCTACATTATGGGTTACTGAAAGATTAAAGATTTCCTTTACGCCAAAATTTGCAAACTCCCAAGCCCTTTCTTCATCTTTTTTATTATCTACTTTATTAATCACTAAGGCTATAGGTTTTCCAAGTTTTTTTAAAGAATAAAAAAACTGTCTATCCTCATCATCAGGCGCTAATTTTCCATCAACTAGATAAAGTATGATATCGCTTTCTTTGGCTACTTTTAAAGTGTTTTTTTTCACATTTTTAAAAAGTTCATCACTTTCATCAAGCCCTCCACTATCAATAAGCATGGCTTTTTTTGAATGAATATGAATTTCTGTTTTATTTGTATCTCTAGTTGTACCTGAAATATCACTTGTAATAGCTATTCTTTGTCTTGCCATTCTATTAAAAAGACTTGATTTACCAACATTTGGCTTACCTATAAGTATGATGCTTTGCATTTTTTTCCTAGAAAATTATATTTTTAAAATTATATAAAATTTGGCTTAATATTAAGCAAAAAAAGACTAGAATTAACCCAGATTTTAGTCAAGGAAAAAAAATGCTAAAAGTAATCAAGCATAATTTAGGAATTTATTTCATGATTTTAGCATGTTTGGACTTTGCACTTATGGGAGCTTGTGCAAAAATTCTTAGCAAGGAAATGAGTTCTATAGAAATTATGTTTTTTAGAAATATTATAGGAATTTTTTTCATAGTCTATCTTTTAAAACGATCTAAGGCACATAAAGAAGGGGGACATTTTTGGCTCTTGGTATTTCGTGGAGTAGTAGGCACGCTTTCACTATATATGTTTTTCTATAATGTTTCAAATATTACACTAGGTGGAGCTTTTGCTTTTCAAAAAACTGCTCCTATTTTTATTACTTTAATAGCTTTTGTTGTTTTTAAAGAAAATATTGGCATCAAAGGCTGGATAGGAATTTTAATAGCATTTGGTGGAGTACTTTTAATCGCTCAGCCTTGGGCTCATAATTTAAATCATTCAGGCTTTGATTTAAAAAATTCAGTTATAGGTATCACGAGTGGATTTTTAGCTGCTTTAGCTCTTACAAGTGTAAGAGAACTTAGAAAATCTTACACTACAGAACAAATTGCCTTTTCTTTTATCCTTTTAGGAACCTTAATGCCTTTAATTTCTATGATCAGTGCTGAATTTTTTGAACCACAGCATCTTGATTCTTTACATTTAGATTTCATTCTAGCACCTTTTGTGATGCCAAGTCTTACAGCTTGGCTTATCATTGCCATTATGGGAACTTTAGGCACCATTTATCAAATTCATGTCACTAAAGCTTATGGTATCGCTAAACAAGCAGGAGTAGTTGCTGGAGTTAGTTATCTTGATGTGGTATTTAGTATGATAGTTGGGATAATTTTAGGAGATAATTTACCAAGTACTATGGTTTTTTTAGGTATAATAGGCATTATTTTTGGTGGATTAATTTTAGTTAAGAACAAAGGAAAAAAATGAAAAAAATGATACTCATTGCTGGTCCTTGTGTGATAGAAAGCAAAGATTTGATTTTTAAAGTTGCCGAACAATTAAAAAATTTTAATGAAAACCCAAATATAGAATTTTATTTCAAATCAAGTTTTGATAAGGCCAATCGCACAAGTATTAATTCTTTTAGAGGTCCTGGTCTTGAAGAAGGATTAAAAATTTTACAAAGCGTAAAAGATGAATTTGGCATGAAAATCTTAACCGATATACACGAAAGCAATCAAGCAAACCCTGTAAGTGAAGTAGCTGATGTCTTGCAAATTCCTGCTTTTTTATGTCGTCAAACCGATTTACTTGTAGCCGCAGCAAAAACTAAGGCAAAAGTTAATATCAAAAAAGGACAATTTTTAAACCCAAGCGATATCAAATACAGCGTTAAAAAAGTTCTACAAACCCGTGGTATAGAAGATGAAGGCTATGAAGCTGCTCAAAAAAATGGTGTTTTTGTAGCTGAAAGAGGAGCTAGCTTTGGCTATGGAAATCTAGTAGTAGATATGCGTTCTTTAGTTATCATGCGTGAATTTGCTCCAGTTATTTTTGATGCTACCCATAGTGTACAAATGCCAGGGGCTGCAGGTGGAAGTAGCGGAGGGAAAAGCGAATTTGTAGAACCTTTAGCAAGAGCGGCAGCAGCCGTAGGCATAGATGGCTTTTTCTTTGAAACACATATTAATCCTTGCGAGGCTTTATGCGATGGACCTAATATGCTTAATCTTACACGCCTTAAAAATTGCGTTAATACATTACTAGAAATACAAAATATCATAAAGGAAAACAAATGAACATTATTGAAGGAAAATTAAATTTAGACTCAAATACAAAAATTGCTATCATTAATGCAAGATTTAATCATATCATCACAGATCGCCTTGTAGAAGGAGCAAAAGATGCTTTTTTAAGACACGGAGGCAAAGAGGAAAATCTAAGCCTTATACTTGTTCCTGGTGCTTTTGAACTTCCGTATGCGTTAAAAAAAGCTATAGAAAGCAAAAAATTTGATGCAATTTGTTGCGTAGGCGCAGTAATTCGTGGCTCAACTCCGCATTTTGACTATGTTTCAGCAGAAACCACCAAAGGCATAGCCAATGTGAGTTTAAATCATAATATCCCTGTAAGCTTTGGTGTTTTAACTACAGATACAATAGAACAAGCCATAGAAAGAGCTGGAAGCAAAGCAGGCAATAAAGGCTTTGAAGCTATGACAACTGTAATCGAGATGTTAAATTTAAGCAAGGAGCTTTAATGGCAACGCGTCATCAAGTTCGCCAAAGCGTCATCTCCTTACTTTATGCTTTTGAATTAAATTCTCAAAACAACGTTTTTGTAGATGAAATTTTAGATGAAAAAAAAATACGCAATGAACAAAAAAATTTTACTTTAAATTTATATCATGGAATTTTAGACAATTTAAACAATATTGATGAAACCTTAAATTCATTTCTAAATGATAATCAAATTACAGCTTTAGGACATGTAGAAAGAGCTATACTAAGACTTGGAGCTTATGAGTTACTTTTTACCGATACTCCTAGCGCCATTGTTATCAATGAGGCTATAGAACTTGCTAAAGAACTTGCTAATGATAATTCTCCAAAATTTATAAATGGAGTTTTAGATGCCTTGATAAAGGCTAAAAAATGAAGCTTTGTGTCGCACTTGATCTTTCTACAAAAGAAGAATGCTTGCAACTTGCTAAAGAATTAAAAAATTTAGACATATGGTTAAAAGTAGGTTTAAGAGCATATTTAAGAGATGGTTTTAAATTCATAGAAGAACTTAAAAAAGTTGATGATTTTAAAATATTTCTTGATCTTAAAATTCATGATATTCCCAACACTATGGCAGATGCTTGCGAAGAAATATCAAAACTTGGTGTTGATATGATCAATATCCACGCAAGTGCTGGAAAAATAGCTATGCAAGAAGTTATGACACGGCTTAGCAAATTTTCAAAAAGACCTTTAGTTTTAGCAGTTTCTGCTCTTACGAGTTTTGATGAAGAAAATTTCTTTAGTATTTATAGACAAAAAATCGAAGAAGCTGTAATTAATTTTTCAAAAATATCCTATGAAAATGGACTTGATGGTATGGTATGCTCTGTTTTTGAAAGTAAAATCATCAAAGAACACACTCAAAGAAATTTCCTAACTCTCACTCCAGGAATTCGTCCATTTGGAGAGAAAAATGATGATCAAAAACGCGTCGCTAATTTAACAATGGCTAAAGAAAATTTAAGCGATTTTATAGTAGTTGGACGCCCTATTTATAAAGATAATAACCCTAGAAAAATTTGCGAAAAAATTCTACAAGAAATTTAATAATCATTATCCTTGTTATGTTTTAATAATAAAAATTTTTAACAAGGAAAAATTATGATTATAACCCCTGAGAATTTATATAAAAAAAGAAGAGATTTTTTAAAACTTGGAGCAGGTGCTTTAATAAGTTCAAGCGTGCTTGCTTCTAAATTATCTGCTTTAAATTTCACAAGCGATACTAATCCAAACAAACTTGAAATCAGCGATGAAGAACTGGCTACAAATTATGTCAATTTTTATGAATTTTCAACAGATAAAAAAAAGGCTGTATCATTGGCACAAAATTTCAATACTCAAAATTGGAAAATCGATATCAGTGGAGAAATAGAAAAACCTTTAACTTTAAGCATGGAGGATATTTTAAAATTCCCGCTAGAAGAAAGAATTTATCGTTTTCGCTGTGTTGAAACTTGGTCTATGGTGGTACCTTGGGTAGGCTTTGAATTGCGTCGTTTGATTGAAATGGCAAAACCTACAAGCGAGGCAAAATTTGTTAAATTCACCACTCTTTTAGATAAGAGCCAATTTCCCGATCAAGACGCTTTATTTCCAACTATAGACTATCCTTATGTAGAAGGACTTCGCATGGATGAAGCTATGCATCCTCTTACCTTGCTTGCAGTAGGAATGTATAAAAAAGCCTTAAAGCCTCAAAATGGCGCTCCAATACGCCTTGTTGTCCCTTGGAAATATGGCTTTAAAAGTATTAAATCCATAGTTAAAATAGAATTTACCAAAGAACAGCCTAAATCCACTTGGGAAAGTTACGCTCCAAACGAATATGGTTTTTATGCCAATGTCAATCCTAATGTCTCTCATCCTAGATGGTCTCAAGCTAACGAGAGGGCTTTAGGAGACTTCTTTACCAAGCCTACTTTAATGTTTAATGGCTATGAAAAAGAAGTAGCAAGTTTATATAAAAACATGGACTTGAAAGTGAATTTTTAATGCAGACAAAATACTTTAAATTTCTTGCTTATTTTAGCTTTATCATAAGTTTAATCTATGGCTTTTATCGCATCATAAAAGCCTTTGATTTTGTAAAAGAAGCCTATATTTACACCGGAATATTTGCTTTGATCTTTTTAAATTTAAGTCTTTTATTTTCTTTGCTTAAATTTAAAAAAACAAAAAATTATCCTAAAATTTTAGGTATTTTTGCAGCTTTTTGGGCGATTTTGCACTTTTTAAATTATTTTATTTTTGATAGAAATGCTCAAATTTTAAGGCTTTTCGATGATATTTCACATCGTTTATTAGAAGCAAGTGGATTTATCGCATTTTTAATCATATTTTTAATGCTTTTAAGTTCTTTTAAAATCTTTAAAAAACTTAGTAAAATCAGAAAACTAGGATATTTATGCTTAGTTTTGGCAAGTTATCATTATTTTTTAACCCCAAAAATTCCTATGTTTTGGGAATGGAGTGCTTTAATTATAGCTTTGTTTTATTTTATAGTTCGCTATACAAAAACATTAAAAAAGTTAAAATCCAACAATCTTACTTTTATCAAAACTTGAATTTAATTCTTTTTGTATGCTTTCTATAAAATCTTGCATTTTAAAAACCCCATCTTGTGATACAGCTACTTTCAAAGCTGTATTCTTCACCACCATTAAAATTTGTGCTCCACTTAATTCATAATTTGATAAAATATTTATATCAAAATCTTTTTCAAATAATGCTTTTTTAGGTAGAAATTTTTCCCAAATTTTAAGCCTATCTTTAAAATCAGGTTTTTTAAATTCTATCTTATAATCAAATCTTCTTGAAAATGCACTATCTAAGCTTTCTAAAAAATTTGTCGTAGCGATAATCACACCACTAAAACGCTCAATTTGCTCTAAGAATATATTTTGCATTTGATTATGCATTTTATCACTACCACTACTTCCATCTACACGCGTACTTAAAAACTGATCGGCTTCATTGAGAAGTAAAATAGGACTTTGTTTGCAAGTTTGCACGATATTTTTATAGGTATCAAAAATTTTTCTTACATTTTGCTCACTCTCTCCAACCCATTTGCTCAAAATTTTAGAACAGTCAAAACTAAGAACAGATTTTTTCATTGATTTAGCCATAGCTAAAGCTGACATAGTTTTTCCAGTACCAGCAGGACCATAAAAAATAATTTTAGCTTCTATATTTTTATTACTCTTTATACCCCAAGAATGAAGTCTTTCTAGGACTTTTTTATCTTGTTGTTTTAAAATATTTTCTAAAAGCTCTTTTGTATTTTCAGGCATAATAATATCATTGATATCAGTACTTGGTTCTATAAGCTCAAAAATATCCTGATCTTTTAAAACACTTTCAATTTTGATTTTTTTACTTTGTTTTGGTTCAAAATTTATAATTCTTTGTAAAATTTCATCAATAATAAAAAAACTTTTAGAAATATCTCCAAAAGCATTTAAATATTCATCATACTCGATTAAGTTTAAAAGAGGAGCATTTTCTTGTAATAGTTTTTTATTTTTATGCCTTTCTAAATCATTTTCACTGATTAAAGAAAGTAAAGAATTCATTTCTCTAGAAATCGAACTTTCATTACTTAAGGCGTATTCTTCTTTTAAAAGTGCTAGAAAAATAATTTGTTCTTTATGTTCAAGATTGTATTCTTTAAAAATATCAGCCAATACATTATAAAATTTACTTTTTTTTAGTCTTTCTTTGATATGTTTTTCATAAAGTTTAATTTGATTTTTTATTTCACTATTATAAGCACTTTTTTGTATAAAACTTAATCTTTCGTATAATTGAATACGCACAAATTCATCTTTTAAATATTCTAAATAATCTGCATAAGCCTCTTGTTTCTCAAAGTTTAAACGAGGTTTTGCTTCTAAAAATTCTAAAAAATATTCACTTAGACTAAGCTCGCTTTGCAATAAGGCAAGAGTTAATGTTTGAGTTTTATTATTTTCTAAACTTTTAAAAAAACTCGAATTTTGATTTACAAAACCTCTTTCGATAAGTTTTTTTAAATCCTCCAAAGCATCAAGATAAAGATACTTATCATTTCCAAAAACTGTCGATAATAAAGTAAAGGCATTGATAGAAGAAATAGAAACGACATAATTTCTACAAAGTTCTCTAAGAATCAAAGCCTCATTTTTAGCACACTTAAGCTCTTTATAAATTTGGGTATCTTCTATATTTTTCAAACTTAAAAAATTTTTTAATTTTTCCATTATTTTTTAAATTCCTTAAGCTCATCTTCGTTAAATTCTACGCAAATATTTTCATCTAAAAAATGACCTTCAAAAGGTAGATAACAAATTTTTAGTTTTCCATTATTAAGCAAAAAATTATTATTAAATTGTAAATTTTGCAGATCTTCAAAACACTCATCACATGTATTTTTAAGCTTCTCATGTAAAAGATTTTGAAATTTTTTATTTTCAGTATTATACAAATCATTTAGTTTTACAAATGCGTGAGCATTAATATCATAAACAAAATTATTTAACTCTAAAATAGCACGACTCATACCATCTTCATAAAAATAATACCATTCTTCAAAACTAATTTTTCCATCTTGTAAAAAAATAGGTTTTTGGCGAATTTGTTCAAAACTAAATACACCCTTATGAACAGGATGAAATTCTTTAAAATCATCATTAAAACCTATAAAATCAAGACTACGCTTTATACGAATGCCATCTTGCGTTTCAACAAGTTCTAAAGTAGTTGTTCCTAAATTTTCTCCTTGAAAATTTTTATTATCATATGTAAGCATTTTAGAAGAATTGATTTTATATTTTTTACGCTCATCCTGCCAAAAATCATTTGTCTTAACGAGCGGAATCTCTAAATTTCCATTTATATCATCAATAATTAAAAAACTAGAACTTGTTTGATTTTTATCCCTGTCAAAAAGTGGAGTCATAGGTGCATTATCATAAACTATGGCAAAAATTTCTTTATCCTGTAAATGATAAAAATACAATTCACCTTTATAAACTTGTGCTAAAGCTAGATTGACAAAGCAAAATACCAGTAAAAAAAATTTCAAACTCTATCCTTCAATTTTGAATATGCGTTAAGATAATTTTAGTATGTGAAATTTTATCAAAAAAACTTACTTTATTATCACAAACTTGATAAAAAATTTCATAATTTTTTGCTTTTAAATTTTGCTCAAAACCACAATCAGTTTTTTCTAAATTTTTACCCTGCCATAAAGCATTTGCCTTTAAAATATCACTTAAAATATCATCATAATATACATTTTTAAAAAATTTTTGATTAAACACTTTTTTATCATAACACACTGCATTGATGCAAATTTTATCCTTGATTTTGAGTTCAAAAAAAGCTTGCCCTAGTTTATAAACTTCCAAATTTAAAGCATTATTTTCTTTTTTTAAAAAAGCTGCATCATTGATTTTTATCATAGGAGAAGCAATCAAAACCATCAAGCTTTGACTTGAAAAATTTTGATTTTTCACACTACAAGCACAAAGAAAAAAAACAAAACATAGAGCTAAACAATGTTTCAAATTTAACCTTATTTGAGATTTTTAAAACTGATATTTAACTCTAAATCAAGCTCTTTTACAAGCTTCATCACAGCTTGTAAATCATCGATTTGTTTTGCTACAACACGAATTTCTTCACCACGAATCGAAGAGTTAACTTTAAGCTTGCTATCTTTAATAGCTTTATTGATTTTTTTAGCATTTTCACTATCAATAGCATCGTTTGCTTTCAAATTTAAACGAAACATTGCTCCACTTTCACGAGAAAGCTCTTTAATAGCATTAGGATTAATTCCTCTTTTGATAAGTTTAGAAATCACTATATCTTTTAGAACATCAAGTTTTCCTTCACTAGAAGAACTGAGTTTAAAAATACTCTCTTTTTCGCTTAAATCAATCTCACACTTAATTCCTTTTAAGTCATAACGACTATCAAGTTCTTTTTTAGCTTGTTCAAAAGCATTTTTTAACTCTTGCTTATCTAAAGCTGCTGAAATATCAAAACTATGTTCACTTGCCATTTTCTATCCATTCTTTTAAATTATTATAAACTATATCCATTAAAGCATTTAAAGCTTCCTTACTCGCCCATGCAACATGAGGGGTGATAATAAGATTTTCTTTATTTTTAATGCTTAAAAGCGGATGATTTTTCATCATAGGTTCAATTTCTAAAACATCGAGCCCTACACGAATATTTTTTTCATCTATGATTTTAGCTAAATCATTTTCATTGACAATCCCACCTCTTCCTACATTAATCAAAATCGCATTATCTTTTAAAAGCTTTAATTCTTCAAAGGTGAGTAAATTTTTAGTTTTTTCATTTAAAGGTGCATGGATACTTATAATATCGCAAGTTTTCAATAAATCTTTTAATTCCAAATGTACAAAATCTGCGTTTTTATTAGCTCCACTCGTAGAATAATAATAAATTTCGGCTCCAAAAGCCTTTGAAATTTTTGCCACTTCTTTACCTATGGTTCCTAAACCTATAATACCATGTTTTTTACCACTTAAGGTGTTTAAAATTCTACTATAATCTGTAAAAATAGAACTTTCACACCATTTACCCTCTTTGCTCCATTTGTCATAATAAAGCACTTGATTTAAAAAAGCAAACATAAACGCAAAAGTATGTTGTACAACACTCATGGTAGAATACCCAGCAGCATTTTTTACAATAATACCTTTTTCTTTAGCATACTCAATATCGATATTATTAACCCCTGTAGCAGTTTCTAAAATGAGTTTTAAATTTTTACAAGCATCAATCACATCTTTATCAATTACAACCTTGTTTGTCATGGCGACATTAGCATCTTTTAAACGCTCTATGGTTTGCTCTTTATTTGTTGTAGTATAAATTTGCAAAGAACCAAATTTTTCAAAAACACTTAAATCATAATCCCCTAAAGTTGCCGCATCTAAACAAACAATTTTCATTTTTCAATCCTTTATAATATGTCCTACAAATTTAGAATAATTATCAAGCACAAGTCCTCCTTTTCTAAATCCTAAGCCACACCCTTCATAAGCAAAGAAAACACCTGCTTGATAGTATTCGTTTTCACATGAATTAAACTCTACATATTCTTGATAAATAGCCTTATTATTCCCGTAAGGACCTACATTCTCATGCAAAGTTTTTCCATCTTTAATTATACTGATATTTGCACCTTCTCTACCAAAAACAGGTTTTTTAACATAGTTTTTACCCTCTAAAGGAGTATCTTTTGTTTCTAAAAGTAATGGATGATTTGGATAAAGTTCCCATAAAATTTTTAAAATTCCCTTAGATTGAAATAAAAGCGTATAAGCAGGATTTAAAATAATTGCTCTTTGATTACGCATAATTTGAGTTAAAAGCATGGCAAGTTCACCCTCTTCTATGGCTATATCTTCCCAAGGAATAAGCTTAAACCAATACTCATAATTTTCGCCCTCTTTAAAAATACCCTCTTCGCTAAATTCCACCTCATCCACAAAGGAAAAATTAGTTTGAAAACCTGCTTCATTGGCTATATGAGAAAGTAATTTTGTAGTGATTTCTTCTTCTTTACTTCCTGCAACACTTGAAAAAAGAATTTTCCATCCTTGATAATGCTCTTCAAACCCTTCAACACTTTCATCAAGGGTAATAAGTCTTTTAAAATTATCCATCAAACTTTCATAAATGCTGTTAAATTGTGCGCTTTCATCCATTCCATTTTGTTTTAAAAGCGCCCATTGTAAAATCGCACTTTCAAAAAGAGCAGTAGGGGTATCAGCATTAAATTCTATAAGTTTTATAGGCTTACCATCAAGTCCACCCGCTAAATCAAAACGCCCATATAAATGCCAATGAACCTCATTTTCCCAACTCATCTTAATCGCATCAATAAGATTAAAAGGAATTCCAAGCTCATCAAAACGATCATTATCAATCACTTCTTGCGCTGCAGCAATAAACATATCATAAAGCTCATTTACCGCTTCATAATAAGCATTAGCTTCACTTTCCTTAACACAAACTAACTTATTGCTAATATAATCACTTCCATCTTCATCTGTATGCCAAGAAAAACCTATATTTTCTAAATAATCTTTTTGAAGTTTGTCTACTTGTAATAATTGCATTATTTATCCTTAAGAACCAAAAGAAGAACTAGAACTTGCAGCTTTAGAGCCTCCACCAAAAAAGCCTGATTTTTTAGCGCTTGAGGTAGAACTCGTTGAGCCTGCTTTATTAAAACTATTCACACTTCTTTGATAAGCACTTTGATTTGAAAAAGCACCGCGTTGTTGATTAGCAAAATTTTGATTATTGAAAAGTTTTGAACCTATCCAACTTCCCAAAATAGCACCTGCAGCACTTGCAAGTAAAGTTTCTCCTAAACTCAATCCTCCGCTACTGATTTGTCCATTGTCTTTAGTTAAATTTGAAGTTCCATTATCAATTTTAGCTGCTTCTTCTTTAATCAAAGCATCCATTTCTTCTTTGGATAAAATTCTTTCTGTACCATTAAGATCTTTTAAAACTACCCTTGTTTCATCACTTGGATATTGATCTTTGATTTTATACTGCCCTGGAGCTGTTTCTTCGATAATTACAAAAGCTCCTTGAGCATTAGCTGCTTGATTTAAAGTATCTGCATTGTCATTATTACTTCCACAACCTGCTAAAGCACCTCCAGCAACAGCTGCTAAACCACCTATCATACCAATTTGAATGATTTTTTTGATTTTTTTCATAAGTTTATCCTAAAAACAGAAAATCTAGATTAGAAATTTTAACAAAAAATAATAAATACTTTTTAATACCAAATGAAGTTTGCAGATATAAAAAAAGCCCTTTCGGGCTTTTGGGTTAGAGTCTTGACTCGTAGCGTCTAAGCATATAAAGTCTTTTAAGCATTTTTTTGCGTGCTGAAATTTTTTGTTTTTTGCGAATTTCAGTCATAGGCTCGAAAAATCTTCTTGCTCTTACTTCAGTTACAACTAGATTTCTATCTACTTGTTTTTTGAATTTACGATACGCTTCATCAAAAGACTCGTTAGGATGCACCTTGATTCCTGGCACAGTCCTCACCACCTTTCTGTGTAAATTTTTGTTGTGAAATATAATTATAAAACACTTCTTATTAATTCTAACTTAGAAAGCATTTAAAAATTGTTTTAGTTTTTATCGGCTATAATCCTTAGTTACAAAGTGCTAAAAATTATAATTAAGGTCTAAAAATGCAAGGACACATTACAAACTATACAAAAAAACGATATTTTATATATTTAATTGCAAGTATTGTCATATTTGCTCTACCTTTCATAAGAATTAATGAAAATCATTTTTTTCTTTTAAGTTTTGATCACTCTAAATTAAACCTATTTTTTATTTCTTTTTCAACACAAGAATTTTATCTCATGCCTTTTATTCTTATATTTCTTTTTTTATTTATTTTTTTTATTACAACTTTAGGTGGAAGAATTTGGTGTGCTTGGAGTTGTCCACAAACAATTTTTAGAGTTATATATAGAGATATCATACAAACTAAAATTCTTAAAATTCGCAAAAATATCAATAACAAACAAAAAGAATATGAGGGACAATATTTTAAAAAATTTCTTGGAGTAATAATTTTTTATTTTATATCTTTAGTTGCTGTTAGTAATTTACTTTGGTACTTTATTCCTCCTGAAGATTTTTTCAATTATATTCAAAATCCTGGTGAGCATCTACTTTTACTTGGAGTTTTATTTTGTGCTAGCTTACTTTTTACTTTGGATATTACCTATTTACAAGAAAAATTTTGTATTTATGTCTGTCCTTATGCAAGAATACAATCTGTAATGTTTGATCATGATACAATGCAAGTGATCTACGATGAAAAACGCGGGGGTTTGATTTATGATGGACACATCAAACTTCATAAAAAACCGCCTGAAGGAGAATGCATAGGTTGTGAAGCCTGTGTTAGCATCTGTCCAACTCATATTGACATACGCAAAGGAATGCAACTTGAATGTATTAATTGTCTTGAATGTGCCGATGCTTGTTCTAAGGTACAAAGCAAATTTAATCGTCCAAGTTTGATCAATTGGACAAGTGCAAAAGCTATTGAAACACATTCTAAGGTTCATTATTTAAGATTTAGAACGATAGCATATTTTATAGTTCTTTTAATTGCTTTATTGGCTTTAATTATCATGGGAAGCAAAAAAGAAAGCATGCTTTTAAATATCAATCGTAGTAGTGAATTATATAATATTTCAAATGTTAAAGGTAAATTAGTCATTTCAAATGCTTATACCTTTTTGTTTCAAAATACAGATTCTAAACCTCATGAATATTATTTTACAGCAAATTTAGAAGGAATAAATGATGGAATTGAAATCATAAGACCAAACAAACCTTTTAAATTAAAAGCAGGAGAGCAAGTTAAAAAAATAGTTGTTATCAAAGCTACAAAAAAATTAGCAAACAATGATAAAAAAGATGTAATCTTTCCTTTACATATAAAAGCTTATGCAAAAGATAATGAAAAAATTTCGGTTTTTAGAAAAAGTATATTTGTATACCCCAAAAACACTCTTACAAAGGATAAAAAATGAACTCAAATAGAACACCATCACAAAAAGTTTTAGCTAGACAAGAGAAAATCAAAGCAGTGGCCTTAGAGCTTTTTTTAACAAAAGGTTACCAAGAAACAAGTTTGAGTGATATTATTAAATTATCCGGAGGATCTTATTCTAATATTTATAATAGTTTTAAAAGCAAAGAAGGATTATTCTTTGAAATTTTAGATGACATATGTAAAAAACATTTTCATCTTATTTATTCCAAAACACAAGAAATTGAAAATGGTACTTTAAAAGAAATTTTAACTTCTTTTGGTTTAACTTTTATAGAAATTTTTAATCAACCAGAAGCTGTAGCTTTTGGTAAAATTGTTTATTCTCAAGTTTATGATAAAGATAGACACCTTGCTAATTGGATAGAAAACAATCAACAAAATTTTTCCTATAACATACTTATGGATTTTTTTAAACAACAAAATAATTCTTATATGAAAAAAAATGCAGAAAAACTTGCTGTTCTTTTTTGCACTATGTTAAAAGAACCTTATCATCATCTTAATGTTTTAATTAATGCTCCTTTGAAAAATAAAAAAGAACAAAAAGAACATGTTGAATTTGTTGTAAACGTTTTTCTAAATGGGATCAATGGCTCCAAAGCTTAAAAAATAATTTTATTAACCAAAATTAAGATATAATTAGTCAAAAATTTTTGTAATAAATATTACAATTTTTAATTTAATTTTTCAAGGTAAAACCATGAAATTATTTCAAAACAATACTATTTTAGCTTTAAGTGTTGTGCTTTTACTCACTGCTTGTAGCAAAGAAGAAGCACCAAAAATACAAATGCCGCCTCAACCTGTAACGACAATGAGTGCTAAATCTGAAGATTTGTCACTTAGTTTTACTTATCCTGCTAAACTTGTCAGTGATTATGATGTTATTATAAAACCTCAAGTTAGTGGCGTAATAGTAAATAAACTTTTTAAGGCTGGAGATAAGGTAAAAAAAGGACAGACATTATTTATTGTAGAGCAAGATAAATTTAAAGCTAGCGTTGATTCAGCTTACGGACAAGCTTTAATGGCTAAGGCAACTTTTGAAAACGCGAGCAAGGATTTTAATCGTTCCAAGGCTCTTTTTAGCAAAAATGCAATCTCTCAAAAAGAATACGACTCTTCTCTTGCTACATTTAATAATGCAAAAGCTAGTCTAACAACTGCTAGAGCACAACTTGCAAATGCAAGAATTGATCTAGATCATACCGAAATAAAAGCTCCTTTTGATGGTACTATAGGAGATGCTTTAGTTAATATAGGGGATTATGTAAGTGTTTCAACAACTGAACTAGTTAGAGTTACAAATTTAAATCCTATTTACGCAGATTTCTTTATTTCAGATACAGATAAACTAAATTTAGTCCGCAATACTCAAAGCGGAAAATGGGATTTAGACAGCATTCATGCAAATTTAAATCTTAATGGAGAAACCGTTCAAGGCAAACTTTATTTTATTGATTCCGTTATAGATGCTAATAGTGGAACAGTAAAAGCCAAAGCTGTATTTGATAACAACAACTCAACACTTTTACCGGGTGCTTTTGCAACAATTACTTCAGAAGGTTTTATACAAAAAAATGGCTTTAAAGTGCCTCAAATAGCTATTAAACAAGATCAAAATGATGTTTATGTTCTTCTTGTTAAAAATGGAAAAGTAGAAAAATCTTCTGTACATATAAGCTACCAAAACAATGAATACGCTATCATTGACAAAGGATTACAAAATGGCGACAAAATCATTTTAGATAACTTTAAAAAAATTCAAGTTGGTAGCCAAGTTAAAGAAATTGGAGCGCAATAATGTTTTCTAAATTTTTTATCGAAAGACCTGTTTTTGCTTCAGTTGTTGCAATTATCATTTCTTTAGCTGGAGTCATCGGTCTTACAAATTTACCCATAGAACAATATCCTTCTTTAACTCCTCCTACAGTTAAGGTAAGCGCAACTTACACAGGAGCTGATGCACAAACCATTGCTTCAACGGTTGCAAGTCCTATCGAAGATGCAATCAATGGTGCAGATAATATGATTTATATGGATTCAACTTCAAGTTCTTCAGGAACTATGAGTTTGACTGTCTATTTTGATATCGGCACAGATCCCGATCAAGCCACTATAGATGTTAATAATAGAATTTCAGCTGCAACTGCAAAAATGCCAGATGCAGTTAAAAAACTTGGAGTAACTGTTAGAAAAACTTCTTCAGCAACACTTGCTGCAATTTCTATGTATTCAAATGATGGTTCAATGAGTGCAGTGGATGTATACAACTACATCGCTTTAAATGTTTTAGATGAGTTAAAAAGAGTTCCGGGAGTTGGGGATGCAAACGCTATAGGAAATCGTAATTATTCTTTAAGAATTTGGCTAAAACCTGATTTATTAAATAAATTTGGAATCACAGCTACTGATGTAATTTCTGCGGTTAATGACCAAAATGCTCAATACGCAACTGGTAAAATTGGCGAAGAGCCCGTAACTCAAAAATCCCCTTATGTTTATTCAATCACTATGCAAGGAAGACTACAAAATCCTAGCGAATTTGAAAATATTATTTTAAGAACAAATGATGATGGATCATTTTTAAGACTTAAAGATATAGCTGATGTAGAAATAGGATCACAGCAATACAGCTCACAAGGACGATTAAATGGCAATGATGCAGTTCCGATTATAATCAATCTTCAATCAGGGGCAAACGCATTGCATACAGCAGAACTTGTCCAGGCTAAAATGCAAGAACTTTCAAAAAATTTCCCAAAAGGTTTAACATATAAAATTCCTTACGACACAACAAAATTTGTGATAGAATCAATCAAAGAAGTAATTAAAACTTTTGTTGAAGCTCTAATTTTAGTTATCATTGTTATGTATATGTTCTTAAAGAATTTCCGTGCAACGCTTATTCCTATGATAGCAGTACCTGTTTCATTATTAGGAACTTTTGCTGGACTTTATGTTTTAGGCTTTAGTATTAACTTGCTTACGCTTTTTGCCTTGATTTTAGCTATAGGGATTGTTGTAGATGATGCGATTATAGTTGTGGAAAATATCGATAGGATTTTACACGAAAATGAACAAATAAGCGTAAAAGATGCTGCTATCCAAGCGATGCAAGAAGTTAGCTCTCCGGTTATTTCAATTGTTCTTGTACTTTGTGCTGTTTTTATACCCGTTTCTTTTATATCAGGTTTTGTTGGAGAAATTCAAAGACAATTTGCCCTTACCTTAGCAATATCTGTAGCCATATCAGGTTTTGTTGCTCTTACTTTAACACCTTCTTTATGTGCACTCTTTTTACGACGTAATGAAGGAGAGCCATTTAAATTTGTAAAGAAATTTAATGATTTTTTTGATTGGAGTACTTCTGTATTTAGCGCAGGAGTAGCATATATTCTAAAAAGAACCATTCGTTTTGTTTTAATTTTTTGTATTATGCTTGGAGCGATTTTTTATCTTAATAAAGCTGTGCCAAATTCTTTAGTTCCCGAAGAAGATCAAGGTTTGATGATTAGTATTATCAACCTTCCTTCAGCTTCAGCACTCCATAGAACAATTTCAGAAGTTGATCACATAAGCCAAGAAGTTTTAAAAACTAATGGAGTTAAAGATGCAATGGCTATGATAGGATTTGATCTTTTTACAAGTTCACTCAAAGAAAATGCCGCTGCAATGTTTATAGGTTTGCAAGACTGGAAAGATAGAAATGTAAGTGCTGATCAAATTATAGCCGAACTTAATAAAAAATTTGCTTTTGATCGCAATGCTTCAAGTGTATTTATAGGCTTACCTCCTATACCTGGATTGAGTATCACAGGCGGTTTTGAAATGTATGTTCAAAACAAAAGCGGAAAAAGCTATGATGAAATACAAAAAGATGTAAATAAACTTGTTGCTGCGGCCAACCAAAGAAAAGAACTATCAAGAGTAAGAACAACACTTGATACAACTTTCCCTCAATACAAGCTTATAATTGATAGAGATAAATTAAAACACTACAATCTTAACATGCAAGATGTTTTTAACACGATGAATGCAACTATAGGCACTTATTATGTTAATGATTTTTCTATGCTAGGTAAAAACTTCCAAGTAAATATCCGCGCAAAAGGTGATTTTAGAAATACACAAGATGCATTAAAAAATATTTTTGTAAGATCAAATGATGGAAAAATGATACCACTTGATTCTTTCTTAACTTTACAAAGAAGTTCAGGGCCTGATGATGTAAAACGATTCAACCTTTTCCCAGCGGCACAAGTTCAAGGTCAACCCGCACCAGGTTATACTTCAGGTCAAGCTATAGAAGCGATTGCTCAAGTAGCAAAAGAAACTTTAGGGGATGATTATTCCATAGCTTGGAGTGGATCAGCTTATCAAGAAGTTTCTAGTAAAGGAACAGCAAGCTATGCTTTTGCTTTAGGTATGATATTTGTCTTTTTAATTCTAGCTGCCCAATATGAAAGATGGCTTATACCTTTAGCAGTTGTAACAGCTGTACCTTTTGCGGTATTTGGATCATTTTTATTGGTATATTTAAGGGGATTTAGCAATGACATATATTTTCAAACAGGACTTTTGCTCTTGATTGGACTTTCAGCTAAAAATGCTATCTTAATAGTAGAATTTGCAATGGAAGAGCGCTTTAAAAAAGGCAAAGGAGTTTTTGAAGCAGCTGTTGCAGCAGCAAAACTTCGTTTTCGTCCTATCATAATGACTTCTTTGGCATTTACTTTTGGGGTCTTGCCAATGATTTTCGCAACAGGAGCAGGAAGTGCTTCAAGACACTCTTTAGGAACAGGGCTTATTGGTGGAATGATCGCAGCATCAACTTTAGCGATATTCTTTGTGCCTTTATTTTTCTATCTTTTAGAAAATTTTAATGAATGGCTAGATAAAAAAAGAGGTAAGGTTCATGAATAAAATAATTTCAATTAGTGCTATAGCAAGTTTTACTCTTTTGATTTCAGCTTGCTCTTTAAGTCCAAATTTAAATATTCCCGAAGCAAACTATAGCATTGATAATAAGCTTGGAGCCTTATCTTGGGAAAAAGAAAACAATAGCTCTATCACAAAAAATTGGTGGAAAGACTTTGATGATGAAAATTTAAATAAAGTGGTTGATTTAGCACTTAAAAATAATAATGATTTAAAACTTGCCTTCATACACATGGAACAAGCTGCTGCTCAATTAGGTATAGATTTTAGCAGTTTGTTGCCAAAATTTGATGGTAGCGCAAGCGGTAGTCGTGCAAAAACAGCTATAAATGCTCCAAGCAATCGAACCGGGGAAGTAAGTTACGGTAATGATTTTAAAATGGGGCTTAATTTAAGCTATGAAATCGATCTTTGGGGAAAATATCGCGATACATATCGCGCCTCAAAATCAAGCTTTAAAGCAAGTGAGTATGATTATGAAGCTGCAAGACTTTCTGTTATTTCAAATACAGTTCAAACTTATTTTAATCTTGTAAATGCTTATGAAAATGAAAATGCTCTTAAAGAAGCCTATGAATCTGCAAAAGAAATTTATAGGATCAATGATGAAAAATTTCAAGTTGGCGCTGTAGGTGAATATGAACTTGCTCAAGCAAGAGCCAACTTAGAAAGTATGGCTTTACAATATAATGAAGCAAAATTAAATAAAGAAAATTACCTTAAAGCTTTAAAAATTTTAACTTCAAATGATTTAAATGACATACTTTACAAAAATCAAAGCTATCAAGTTTTTAATCTTAAAGAATTTGACATTCCAACTGGAATTTCAAGCACCATCTTGCTTCAACGTCCAGATATTGGCTCTTCTTTAGAAAAATTAACTCAGCAAAATTATCTTGTTGGAGTAGCTCGCACGGCTTTCTTACCTAGCCTTTCTTTAACAGGATTATTGGGATTTGAAAGTGGGGATTTAGATACCTTGGTTAAAGGAGGTTCTAAGACTTGGAATATAGGTGGAAACTTTACTCTGCCTATTTTTCATTGGGGTGAAATTTACCAAAATGTAAATTTAGCTAAACTTAATAAAGATGAAGCTTTTGTAAATTATCAAAATACTTTGATTACTGCTTTTGGAGAAATTCGCTATGCTTTAGTAGCTAGAAAAACTATACGCTTACAATACGATAATGCACAAGCAAGCGAACAATCTTATAAAAGAATCTATGAAATTGCTAAAGAACGCTATGATATAGGAGAAATGTCTTTGCAAGATTATTTAGAGGCACGTCAAAATTGGCTTAATGCTGCGGTTGCTTTTAATAATACTAAATATTCTTATGCCAATTCCATAGTAGATGTAATCAAAGCATTTGGTGGAGGATTTGAGCAAAGTGAAGATACGAGTAAAAATATAAAAGAAGAATCAAAAAATTTAGATATGTCTTTTAGAGAATAGTTTGTTCTATTCTCTAAATAAATCAAAAATCTTTGTCTAAATCTGCATCTGTAATTTCATAAGCCTTGTAAATAGCAGGCAATAATTTTCTTATAGCATAATCAAAATGATAAAATTGCTTATATACCTCTTCTGGATTTAAATTTTTAGCATTCTTAAAATCAAATACTTCAGTATTATTGATTTTGGCAATATTTTCATCAAAATAAGAGTAAAACTCTGCTCTTTGTTTAAACAAAGCATTTAAATTTTGAACAATTTTGGCTTTATCCATTTTATATCCTTTTTAAATAATTTAAAAACTTAATCCCATTTTTTATTTAAGAAATAAAAAATTTACTCCTATTTTAGCTAAAAATTGATAAAGTTATGTCTTAAATATTTTAATATATAGGCCACTTATGAATTTATTTCAAAATTTAGCTTTAAAATACTCTCATACTATGATGGAAAAATCCCTCCAAAAAGGTTTCAATGTCGAACTTTTAAAACAACCCAAAGAAAAAATTCCAAAACAAGACAAAAGCTATATGCTTTATGCCCATGTACCTTTTTGCCATACTTTTTGTCCTTATTGTAGTTTTCATAAATACTATTATGATGAAAATTTAGCCAAAGTATATTTTCAAAATCTTAGAGAAGAAATTAAAATCATGAAAGATAAAGGTTTTGATTTTAGCTCCATGTATGTGGGTGGTGGTACAACACTGATTAATGAAGAGGAATTATTAAAAACCTTAGAACTTTGTAAAAAGTTATTTAACATAAAAGAAATTTCATGCGAAAGCGATCCAAATCATATTGATCCAAATAAGCTTTCTATGTTTAAAGGTATAATTGATCGTTTAAGTTGTGGGATTCAAAGTTTTGATGATGAAACTTTAAAAAAAGTGGCAAGATATAATAAATTTGGTTCATCTAAAGAACTTCAAGAAAAAATTTCAAAAGCTTTAGGAATTTTACCTATTTTTAGTATAGATCTTATTTTCAATCTTCCAGGACAAAGCGAAAAACAACTTTTAAATGACTTAGAAATTGCTAAAAATTTAGCCCCGCAACAAATCACAACCTATCCTTTAATGAAATCAAATCTTACCAAAGATAATATCGCTAAAAGTTTAGGAGTAAGCATTAAAGATAATGAATTTACTTATTATCAAATCATACGCGAATTTTTTAAAGACTATACTCAAAACAATGGTTGGAGTTTTTCTTTGGAAAAAAATAAACTCAATGACGAATATGTCAGTTCTCATCATGAATACCTAGGAGTGGGCAGCGGGGCTTTTAGCTTTTTAGATGGGGAGCTTTTAATTAATGCATTTAATCTAAATGATTATGCTAAATTTATACAAGAAAAACAAAATGCTAATATAGCCAAAGCTTGTTTTGATAAAAAAGAAATTATCAAATATATCTTTTTAACTGAAATTTTTTCAGGGAAAATAGAAATTGATAAATTCAACAAAACTCTAAATTGCAACCTCGAAAAAGAACTTTTCATAGAACTTTTAGGGCTTAAAACAAGTGGTGCCATCATAAAAGATCAAAATGCTTTAATCGCAACTGAATTTGGTCAATATCTTTTTGTGGTTTTAATGAAAGATTTTTACACAGGAATGGATCTTGTGCGTGCAGTATTTAGAGATGATAAGCGTCTTAAAAATAAAGATTATATCGATATCATGAAAGAAAATATTGATCCGCTTAACTCCGCTAGTATGGAATTTAAAGCGGAGACAAACTAAAAGGGGCGAATAACCATCATTAAAGCGATAATAATAAACATTATAGTTGGGAATTCATTATAAATTCTAAAGTATTTCCCACTTTTAGCAGAAGTATCATTTGCTAAAGCTTTTAAACAATAATAATTATGTATATGAAAAATAATCAAAAGTGTAACACAGGTAAGTTTAACATGCATAAAACCCGCACCTACCATTAAAACTTCCTTATGAGCATGTAACATTAAACTTCCTGTGATTAAAGTTACAATCATTGCAGGAGTTTGTATATAAAAATAAAGTTTTCTTTCTTGAATTTTTACAATCTCGACAAAACCTTTATTGTCTTTATGTTCAGCATGATACACAAAAAGACGAGGTAAATAAAAAAGTCCAGCCATCCAAGAAACAAATGCCAAATAATGCACCCATTTAATCCAAAAATAATAATCATTAATCCATTCTGTCATCTTTTTTCCTTTTTTTAAATATTTCTTGTATTAAAATCAAAGCCACACTTATATTTATCATGACATCTGCAACATTAAAAATAGCAAAATTAAACCATTTATGCCAAAAAAACATATCCACTACACCTCCGTGTATAAAACGATCCAATAAATTTGAAACGCCAGCACCAAGCATCATTCCAAAAGCTATGCTATGAGTTTTTAAAAGTGTTTTTTGCCAAAAAAGATAAATAAAAAGCACGACAATTAAAGCAAGATGTAAATATTTTAAATTATGTTCTAAAAAACTCAACATTGAAAAAGCTACGCCTGTATTTAGAGCATAAGTTAAATCTAAGTATTCACTCTGCCATCTAAGTCCTGCTAAAGTTAAGGATTTTACCCATTGATCAAGGACAAAAACCAAAACAAAGGCACCCCAAAAATAAAAAATAAATTTAAAAGTTTTAGCCATTTAAAGCTTTCTTAAAAAACTCCACAACATTTTTCATTTCTTTTTCTAAGAGCTTAATATCTTTGGCTTCTAGTAAAAGTCTTATCAAATTTTCTGTTCCAGAATAGCGAAATAAGGTATTGATATTTTTATTTTCTAAATCTTTTTTTAATTCTTTTAAACCTTTAATTTTATCTAAATCTTTTTTTTCTGCAATTTTAAGATTGGTTAAAAGCTGAGGATAAGGTTTGACTTGACCCAAAATAGAGCTTGCAGATTTTTTCTTAGAAAGCATTAAAGCACTAAATTGCAAAGCAGCTATCAAACCATCTCCAGTTTTTGCATAATCACTAAAAATAATATGCCCACTTTGCTCTCCGCCAAAATTTCCACCATTGGCTTTTAATTTTTCAAGCACATATTTATCGCCCACATTACAAGTATCAAGTTCTATGCCATGTTTATTTAAAAATTCTTTTAAAGCACCATTACTCATTATAGTGGCTACAACACTTGATTGTAATTTACCTTGTTCTTTAAGATAAAGTGCTAAAACTCCTAATAAACTATCTCCATTAGCCACTTCGCCTTTTTCATCTACAACCACCAAACGATCTGCATCACCATCAAAAGCAAAGCCTACATCTGCACGCAAACGCTTTACCTCAGCAGCTAAATTTGCAGGATGTAAAGCTCCACAATTTTCATTGATATTAAGTCCATTGGGTTTATCGCTCATTACTATAACTTCAGCACCTAATTCCTTAAAAACAGTAGGTGCTACCTTATAAGCTGCTCCATGAGCCACATCTAAAACCACACGCAAAGACTTTAAAGTAAGATCTTTTGGAAAAGAATTTTTAATAGAAACAATATACCTTCCTATAACATCATCAATTCTTTTTGCTTGACCAATTTTCTCCATATCTACCTTAGAGGCTTGTATAAGCTTATCATCAAAATAAATTTCTTCTATTTTTTTCTCTATATCTTCACTGAGTTTATTTCCATGAGCATCAAAAAATTTAATACCATTATCATAATAAGGATTGTGAGAAGCTGAAATCATAATCCCTGCATCACAACGCATATCTTCAGTTAAGAATGCAATCGCAGGAGTTGGCATAGGACCAATTTGTATAACATTATACCCTATAGAAGTAAGCCCTGAAACAATAGCATTTTCTATCATATAGCCGCTTCTTCTTGTATCTTTTCCTACTAAGATATTATTAGTAATACTTTTATCTTTAAAATAAATACCCGCAGCCATTGCTAAACGCATAGCCAAAAAACTATCTAAAAATTCACCCGCTTTTCCACGAACTCCATCAGTTCCAAAAAGTTTCATTGCAAACCTTTCTAGCAAAATTTAAAGACAATTATAACAAAGCTAAGATAAAGAAATTTAAACAAGCTCTAAAATTAGAGCTTGTTTGGAACCTTATAGTTCAGGTTTAGGAGTTTTTTCAGTAGAAATAGGAAGTTGTGGATAAACAATTGCTGGTTTTGTTCCTGTTAAAGATTTTAAGAAAGTTTCAATACTTTTTGCTTCTTTATCAGAAATTTTAATGCCAAGTTGCACACTACCCATTTCCTTAATAGCATCTTTTAAATTCCAAATCGCACCATTATGAAAATATGGAGCAGTTTCAGCAACATTTCTTAAAGTTGGAGTTTTTACCATGCCATTTGCATCACCTTTAAAATCACCTAAATTTGCAAATTTATATTTACCAGCAACTTCAAACGCTTGCATATTGCCACCTAAATTCACACCATTATGACAAGCTACACAACCTTTATCTATAAAAAGCTTTAAGCCTTTTTGTTCTTCTTTTGTTAAAGCTTTTTCATCGCCTTCTAAAAATTTATCAAAACGAGATGGAGTGATCAAAGTTCTTTCAAAATTTGCAATTGCATCAGCAATATTGTCAAAATTTACACCGCTTTTACCATAGATTTTTTTAAACTCACTCACATATTCAGGCAAAGATGAAATTTTTTCTACTGCAAGTTTAGCAGGAGTTGCCATTTCAGGATCAGCTTGGATTGGACCTTTAGCTTGATCGGCTAATGTTCCTGCACGACCATCCCAAAATTGAGTATTATTTAAAACTGCATTATAAACTGTTGGTGAATTTAAATGATGAGGATTTGCTGTCCATTTATGACCTATTGCAGTACTGATTCCATCTGTTCCACCAAGTCCTACATTATGACAGGTATTACAAGAAATGATACCACTTTTTGAAAGACGTGGTTCAAAATAGAGCTTTTTGCCAAGCTCTGCTTTTTCAAGAGTAAATTCACTAGCCTTTACTCCATTTTGTTTTAAAATTTCATCAACGCCTTTTTGATCTTTTGGTAAGGCAACAAGACCTGAATTTTTAGCTTCATCTATAAGACTTGCAGCATTTAAGCTTGAAAAAGCAACTAAGGATGCGATTAGCAATGATTTTACTTTCATTTATAAACTCCTATTAAAGATAAATTAAAATAAAATAATAATCATTTAGAGCTTAAATAAAAATAAATATTATTAAAAAATATTTACAATTAATTAATACTATTTTTATCTTAAAAATTATTTTTTGTTTATTTATTTTCATAAGATATAATTTTTAGTTATAAATCTTAAAATTTTAAGATGATTTGAAAAGGATATTATGGAAAATTTAATAATTTACGCTTTTATATATCTTTTAGGTTCAATCCCTTTTGGGCTAATCCTAGCTAAATTTTTTGCTAAAACTGATATCAAAAAAGAAGGTTCAAAAAGTATAGGAGCAACCAATGTTTTAAGAGTAGTAAAAGAAAAAAATCCCAAACTAGCAAAAAAACTTGCCATTGCTACAATAATTTTAGATTTTGCAAAAGCAGCTATTCCTTTACTAATCTTGAAATTTCTTCATTATGATCAAGCTTTGCTTTGGAGCGTCGCAGTTTTGGCTATTTTTGGACACTGTTTTTCAATTTACTTGTTATTTGAAGGAGGGAAAGGCATAGCAACAGGAGCAGGCGCTATGATAGTTTTACTTCCATTGGAAGTGCTTACAGCATTTATTGTGTGGGTAGTTATTGGAAAAATTTTTAAAATATCTTCGCTAGCTTCTTTAGCAGCGTTACTTGCTTTTGTTATAAGTTCTTTTATATTTAATTATGACTTAGAAATTCATACACATGCACCCGTTTTCATTATCGCTTTTATTATAGTATATAAACATCTACCTAATATTAAAAGATTGATTTTTAAAGAAGAATGCAAAGTCATATAAAAATAAAATTTCACTTTAAGTGTATCATTGGTATATTAGATTTCGAAAGAAGAAAAAAACAAAAAATTATTATCAAGCTTAAAGCTAAAGCAAATGAATTTTTAAATTATGCAGAGGTAATTACCAAAATTAAAACATGGTATAAAAAAGAACAATTTTACACCCTTGAAGAGTCTTTAGACTTTGTAAGCTTAAATTTAAAAAAAGATTTTCCTAATTTAACCAATCTTAACATAAAAATTTTCAAACCCCATATAATAAAAAATGCTACAGTTGGGGTTAAATTGAAAAAAAAATATTAATTTTTTTTTAAAGATATCTAAACATTTACTTAAGCTATGATATAATTCTTTAAATTTTTCTTAATAAGGATAGAACAAATGAGAATTTTAGTTATAGAAGATGAGATTAGCCTAAATAAAACAATTATAGACAATCTTAATGAATTTGGTTATCAAACTGATTCTTCTGAAAATTTTAAAGATGGAGAATACTTTATCGGCATTAGACATTATGATTTAGTTTTAGCAAACTGGACTTTACCTGATGGAGATGGAGCGGAACTTGTTAACACTATTAAGCATAAATCTCCAAGAACTTCGGTTATGATTATGTCTTCAAAAACAGACAAAGAAACAGAAATCAAAGCTTTGAAAGCTGGAGCTGATGATTTTGTTAAAAAACCTTTAGATTTTGATATTCTACTCGCAAGAATTGAAGCAAGACTAAGACTTGGCGGAACCAATGTTATTAAAATTGAAGACTTAGTTATTGATCCAGATGAGGAAAAAATTACTTATAAAGGTCAAGATATAGAACTTAAAGGAAAACCTTTTGAAGTTTTAACGCACTTAGCAAGACATTCGGATCAAATTGTATCCAAAGAACAACTTTTAGATGCCATCTGGGAAGAACCTGAGCTAGTAACTCCAAATGTTATCGAAGTAGCTATCAATCAAATTCGTCAAAAAATGGATAAACCATTAAATATATCTACCATAGAAACAGTTCGTCGTAGAGGATACCGTTTCTGCTTCCCTAAAAAATCTTAACAATTTTGCACCTTCGGTGCAAAAAATTTATCTTTATTTCTATTTTTATATTTTATTTAAGTTTGGTTATTGTATAAACTAAAATTATTTTTTAAATTTTTGAAAGGTTATGATGTCTCTTTTAATTACAAAAGACTGCGTATGTTGTGATGCTTGCAGAGAAGAATGTCCTGATGAAGCTATTTATGAAAATAGTCCAATTTATGTAATAGACCCTGATCTTTGTTCAGAGTGCGTTAATGATTTTTCAGAGCCTGCCTGTATTGTTGCTTGCCCATATGAATGTATCATTCCTGATCCTGATAATGTAGAAACTATAGAAGAATTAAAACTCAAACATAGAGATAGAGAATTTTAATGGCAAAAAAAACAGCCGTTGTTGATCTTGGCTCAAACTCCATTAGAATGGTGATTTTTGAAAAAACTTCTAGATATGGTTTTTATACAACTTGCGAATACAAACGCAAAGTAAGACTTGGAGAAAATGCTTATAATAATGGCAAAATTCTCCAAGAAGAAGCCATGCAAAGAGCCGAAGATGCCTTAGCTTTTTTCAAACAATGCGCTTTAAAGCATAAGTGCAAAAAAATATTTATAGTAGGCACATCAGCCTTAAGAGATGCCCCAAATTCAAAAAATTTCATTAAAAGAATCAAAGATAATCTGTCTTTAAATATACGCTGTATAGATGGAAAAAGCGAAAGTTACTTAGGTGGTCTTGCAGCTCTAAATTTATTAAGTCCTTTTAAAGATGGAACCACTTTAGACATAGGTGGTGGTTCTAGTGAATTGTGTTTAATAAAAAATAATAGAATTATTTCTTGCATATCTCTTGATATTGGCACTGTTAGGCTAAAAGAATTGTTCTATGATACTGGAAAAATGGATTCTTTAGAAGAATTTATAAAACCAATTTTAGAACAAATTCCTAAAGAATTTTGCAATCAAAACCTTATTGCAATAGGTGGAAGCTTAAGAGCAATATCTAATTCCATCATGCAAAAAAATTCCTATCCACTGAAAAATTTACATGATTTTCGCTATATGCTAGATGAAGAAAAAGGGCATATTTTAAAAATTTTTAATTCAAACTTAGACTCTTTAATCAATTTTGGCATAAAAAAGGATCGTTTTGATACCATTAAAGAGGGTATATTTATTTTTTTAAAGATTGCGGAAAAAATAAAAGCCAAACAAGTTATCACGAGTGGGGTTGGAATCAGAGAAGGAGTTTATTTGCAAGATTTACTTCGTCCTAAAATCACTTTTCCACCAAATTTTAATCCTAGTTTAAAATGTTTACAAGATAAATTTTTACAATCAAAACAAAAAAATAAAACTCCACATTTTGCTCTGCAAATTTTTACAACCCTTAAAAATCTTCATAAACTTAACGATAACTATAAGCATACTTTACTAAATGCTGCTAAATTATGCCATATTGGAGAATATTTAAATTTCTATTTTGCTAATGAACACTCTGCTCATTTTGTACTAGGTGGATTAAATTATGGATTTTCACATAAAGAAAAAGCTTTAATTGCTAGCATTATTAAGCTTAATGGAAAAAAAGTTAACCCTTATAATCTTGAACCCTATAAACAACTTTTACCCAATATTCATACCATTTCATGGCTTAATTTTATTTTGTGCCTAGCTAAAACTTTAAGCACAAATGAAGATAAGATTGATTTTGCTTTTGCAAACAATACTCTTTATATATATCAAGAAAACAAAATTCTTAATTTACCCAAAGATGAGCTCAAAAAAATTGCAAAACCAGCTACCATAGCATTAGCAATCAATCAAAAAATTTAAGATTTTTTACCTTTTTGACGCTGCTCTATAAGATTTTGAATTCTTTTTTTATTCTCTTCAAAAAAAGAATCAAAATTTTTCTCTGTTTTTTCTGTATGTTTTATTATTTGTTCCTCTGGAATTTCAACACTTTCTAAAAGCACATTGGAATTACCTATTATCATTGTATAACGTTTATTAGCGTGATCAAAAACAACAAGTTGATTATTTTTATCTAAAAATCTTTGGAAAATCATAGTAAAATCTCTAGAAACATTGTTATTTTTATAAACCATAGTCTTTTTAAACCACCAAAGCACTATTAACAAAATAACTAAAATCAGCATTACTAAGATATAATTTGTATAATCATACCCTTCTAAACTTGTACTTTTTGGTTTAGGCATTAATTCTTGAGAATTATTCGCAGTAGTTGTAGGTACAGATTCGATATTTGCTTTTCCTTGCTCTATAGCTCGTATCCTTACTCCAAATTTATCATTGATAGAGCTAAGTTCTAAATTAATATTTTGTTTGTTTTGTAGCATAATATAGGTATTATTATTTTTAGAACTAATACTAATTTTATCTACAAGTTGAGAGTTAAGTTCTTTTAATTCATCTTTAGAATACGTTAAATCACTAAAAGTTAAAAGAGTTAAATTTTTTTCTTTTTTTTGAGAAATCTTGCCATTATAGGCATTATCAAAAGAAAGCATTAAATCTACTCGATCATTTCTATCGTAGATATTAAAACTAATCAGCTCAACACTATATAAAGGTAAAATTAAAAAAAATAATACTAGCAATCTCATTTAAATTTCTTTTTTAAAGTATTGAAGCACAGTCTTAGAATCCAAAATTTCATTAATTCTTATAGCGAGATTTTTTTCATAAACCATAACCTCGCCTTTGCCAAAAATTCTTTTATTGATATAAAGCTCAACGCTTTCTCCAGCAGGCTTTTCAAGATCAATAACCGAACCTACTTCAAGTTTTAAAAGCTCCGCTACACTCATATTTGTAGTTCCAAGCTCGCTTACAAAATCTACTGTAATATCTAAGATATCTTCATAAGATTGTAAAAGCCCATGATGAATGTTAAACTCTATATCATCGCTCATTATTTGCAATATCCTATTCTAAAATAACAATTTTCAAATTTATAAGTTAAAGCTTCATCTAGAACTATTTCAGAAAAATCAACTTTTCCTAAATATTCCGGAATTCCGAGTTTATACTCGTCATCACCCTTGGCATCATTTAACAAATTTTTAGCATAACCTATAATCTGATTGGCACATTCTTTAGTTAAATCGCACCAGTCATCTTCTTTAAATTTTTCATCATTAATTAAAATTTCTGCAATTTTTTTTAAAAATTCTTTTGGAAAAAATAAATAAAAATTACATTCTCCTTCGCTTTTGCCCATGATAGGAATACTCGCTCCATAAAGTTCACCGCTTATATCTTGAGCTGCTTCAATGCGAAGTCTTAAGATATGCTCGCAAAAATGAGTGATGGAATACTCAAGAATCTTTAACATAGCTACCACCTTTATAAAAAACTTAATTTAAAATTATAGTAAATATAAAATAAAAATATGTTTTAAAATTTTATTTTTTGAAAATTTCTTCAATATCTTTCATTATTATATCCAAATTTCCTTGTTTAAAACACTTTACTATGCTAGTTCCCACAATCACTCCATCAGCAACTTTTCTCATTCTTTTTACATCTTGATTATTTTGAATGCCAAAGCCTACAAAAATAGGCAAATTTGTAAAAGATCTGATTTCTTTTACTTTATCTTGTAAGATTGCTTCTTCGACACTTTTCGTACCTGTAATACCTATGCTTGCTAATAAATAAATAAAACCTTTAGCATGTTTTACTAACTTTTTAACCCTTTCTTTAGGGGTTGTAACACTTACAAGTGTAATTAAAGCTATATTATATCTTTCACACTCTTTAATTAAATCATCACTTTCTTCAAAACTCAATTCAGGCACAATCAAAGCACAAATCCCTAAAGATTTTGCTTTTTTCACAAATTTTTCCAAGCCATAAGAAAAAATTAAATTATAATAAACCATAAAAACCAAAGCTTTTTTAGTTTTTATCCTAGCTAAAAGCTCAAAAACACTATGAATATCCACGCCTTGATCAAGAGCTATTTTTGCCGCATCTGCAATAATCTCACCATCGGCAATAGGATCACTATAAGCAACACCAAGTTCTAAAATATCAATAGGGCTTTGATCCAATCTTTGCAAAAAAGCTTCACTTGTTTGAAGATTTGGATAACCTAAAACCGTATAAGCCACATTTGCATTTTCTTTATAAAATTTTCTAAAATCAACCATAAATCACCCCTTTTTTATAATCTCTAATCATTTGCATATCTTTATCTCCCCTGCCTGAAAGATTTACTACTATCACGCTTTTCTTTTTTAAAGTTGGACAAAGTTTTTCTAAAAATGCCAAAGCATGCGAACTTTCAATCGCTGCAATAATACCTTCTTCTTTACAAAGTAATTTTAAAGCCTGCATACATTCTTCATCACTTATAGCATGATATTGCGCTCTTTTGCTTTCAAATAAAAAAGCATGCAAAGGACCAATTCCTGGATAATCAAGCCCTGCAGAAACACTATGTACAGGCAAGATATTGCCTAAATCATCTTGTAAAACCTTGGTTTTCATACCGTGAATAATGCCTGTTTTTCCCTTATTTAAAGTCGCTGCATGATAAGGCGTATCAATGCCAAGCCCCCCTGCTTCAATACCTATAAGTTTAACATTTTCATCTTTGATAAAATCATAAAAAATCCCAGCTGCATTGCTTCCACCCCCAACAGCTGCGATAATATAATCTACTTTTTTATTGAGTTTTTGAAGTTGCATTTTGCATTCTTTTCCTATAATACTTTGAAAATGCATTACCATTTTAGGATAAGGATAAGGACCTACCGCACTTCCAACCACATAAAAAATATTTTTAATATCTCCAACCCAAGCTTGAATAGCCGCAGTAGTAGCTTCTTTTAGAGTTTTAAGCCCACTTTGTACTGCATGAATTTTAGCACCCAAAAGCTCCATTTTATAAACATTTAAAGCCTGTCTTTGCACATCGGTTGCCCCCATATAAATTTCACATTCAAGTCCTAAAAGTGCTGCTGCAGTGGCTGTTGCAAGCCCGTGTTGACCTGCTCCTGTTTCTGCTATGATTTTTTTCTTTCCCATTTTTTTTGCTAAAAGGGCTTGAGCGATGGCATTATTGATTTTATGTGCTCCGGTATGATTTAAATCCTCGCGTTTTAAATAAATTTCATGCTGATATTTTTTGCTTAAATTTCTAGCAAAATAAAGTGGAGTAGGACGCCCTACATAAGTTTTTAAAAGCTCGTTTAATTCTTTTTTAAAGAGTTTATCTTTAGAAAATTTCAAAAAAGCACCTTCTAGCTCATTTAAAGCAAACATTGCACTTTCAGGCAAAAACTGCCCACCAAAATCCCCATAATACGCTTTTTTCATTTTTTCAACTCCTTTAAAATTTGTTTTATTTTGTTGATATCTTTTAAGCCTTTTTCATCTTCAAGTTTTGAATTAAGATCTAAAATTTTAGCTCCCGTTTGTACAGCCTTATGAACATTATCCAAACCTATGCCTCCAGCTAATATAAAATCTTTAGTATAAGAACCTAATAAAGTCCAATCAAAACTTATTCCATTACCGCCCTTTAAAATTCCCTTAGCATCAAAAAGTACTAAATTAGCAAAAATTTCACTTTTTAAATCTAAACTATTTTCCACACTAATCACCTGCCAAACAAAAACATTTTGCACCTTTAAAATTTCAAATTCTTCTTTGGTAATAGTGCGATAAATTTGTATCCCATCAAGCTTAGCTTCTTTAATACATCTTAAAATTTGTTCCAAATTTTCATCTACAAAAACACCGACAACTTTTTTATCTTTTTCATGAAAAATTGCACTTAAATTTCTTGCTTGTTCTAAACTCACTCTTCTTGGACTTTTAGCAAAAATAAATCCAAAAAAATCAATATTTAAAAAAGCTAAATCTTTGGCATTTTTTTCATCTTTAATACCACAAATTTTAAGCTTTAGCATAAGCTTGATACTCCTTAAAATATTCTATAACCTTACCTGAATAAATGGCTTCTAAAATCATATCTTTAGCCACTAAAGGCGAACTTGCTTTATTGGCTGTATAAAGTGCAAACATAGCATTTAAAACTACCAAATCAAATTTTGCCCCTTGCATTCTACCGCTTAAAATATCTTTTAAATCTTTAGCGTTGTCATATGCACTAGATCCTATGATTTCACTATGAAAAGCTCTTTTAAAACCAAATTGTTCAGGACAGATAGAATACTCTAAAATTTCTCCTTCACAAAGCTCATAAATTTTACTTTCATCGCAAATACTAAGCTCATCCATACCATCATTTCCTCTTACCACTAAAGCTTTTTTGCGTCCTAAATTTTTTAAAACCTCTATCAAAAGCCTATGCACAGGTGCGTGATAATTTCCCATAAGTTGATATTTTAACTTTAAATTAGGGTGCAATAAAGGACCTAAAACATTAAAAACCGTTCTTACTCCAAGTCTTGATCTGATCTCTTTAAGTTCTCCTACTAAAGGATGAAAAAATGGAGCATGTAAAAAACTAAGCCCTTGATTATTTAGTTGTTTTAAAACTGATTCTAAAGTATTTGGAGTAGTTATACTTAAAGCTTCTAACACATCTGTACTTCCACTAGAACTTGAAATGGCACGATTTCCGTGTTTGGCTACTTTTACTCCTAAAGCTGCTAAAATAAAAGCACTAGTCGTAGAAACATTGATACTTTTAAAACCATCTCCACCCGTTCCACAAATATCAATCATCTCACTCTCATCACTAAAAGTTTGAGAATATCTTAAAATTTGTCTTACAAAAGCACTTAAAGATTTTTCGTTTAAAGACTTTTCAGTGATTAAAATCAACAAAGCCGCCACTTGCAAAATTTCATAATCTTTAGACATAATAATCTTACAAATTTGCTCAAAATCATCGCTTTGTAAAAAATGATTTTCACTCATTTTTTGCAAATAAAAACTTAAAGGATTTTCTTGTTTTTGTGATTTTTTTATATCTTGTTTTAAAAAATTAGAAAAAAGTTGTAAGCCATATTCACTAAAATAGCTTTCAGGATGAAATTGCACACCATAATAAGGTAAATTTTTATGTCCCAAAGCCATAATCACACCCTTTTCATCAAGGGCTAAAATTTCAAGCTCATCACTAAGCTGTTTAACCTCTAAAGAATGATAACGCATCACGCTAAAATTTAAAGGTAAATTAGAAAATAATTCATTTTCCTTGCATTGTTTTATCAAAGAATTTTTTGCATGCATAGGCTCTTGCATCTTAACCACTAAAGAATCAAAAGCTAAAGCTAAAGCTTGATGTCCTAAGCAAATGCCCAAAACAGGGATATTAAGCCTTGCTTTAAAAATTTCAAGACAAATCCCACTTTGACTTGGATGCTTTGGACCAGGACTTAAAATAATATGAGTAGGATTTAAATTTTTAATTTCACTCAGAGAAATTTCATCATTTCTTCTTACTAAAATTTCATCATTGCTGAGTTGCTCTAACATGCTTTTAACATTAAAAACAAAAGAATCATAATTATCAATTAAAAGTATCATTGATTTTCCTTTTTTAAATTTTCAAAAGCTACCAAAAGCGCCCTACGTTTAGCACAAATTTCTGCATATTCTTTTTGACTCTCACTTTGCAAAACAATACCCGCCCCACTTGCCAAATAAGCCTTATCTTGAGTAAAAAAAGCGCAACGAATTAAAATCGCTAAAGTTATGTCTTCGTTAAAATTTAAAAATCCTACCGCACCACCATAAACTCCACGATCGCAATCCTCAAGCTCACTAATGATCTCTAAAGCTCTTATTTTAGGAGCTCCGCTTAAAGTTCCCGCTGGAAAAACTGCCTCAATCACATCGAAAATACTCGCATCTTCTTTCATATTGGCATACACTTCACTCACTATGTGCATTACAAATTTATTTTTAATAATAGAAAAAAGATTTTCCACTCTTGTTTGAGTGCCAAATTTAGAAGCATCATTTCTTGCTAAATCTACAAGCATCTTATGTTCACTAAGTTCTTTTTCATCACTTAAAAGATCTTTTTCTAAAGCTAAAAGATCACAGTTATTTTCCAAATTTCTAGTTCCTGCAATAGGGGCTAAATAAATCTCTCTTTTTTTAATTTTTAATAAAAACTCTGGAGAAGAACCCAAAACAACACCATATTTGCTTGGAAAATAAAACATATAAGCACTTGGATTTAAAGTACTTAAACTCTCATAATAGTCAAAAGCATTTACTTGATGCTTGATGCAAAGTTGCTTACTTAAGACCACTTGAAAAATATCTCCACTTAAAAGATATTCTTTAGCTTTTTCACACATTTTTAAAAAATCATTTTTCTCATCTTCTAAAGAGTTTAAAATTTCAAAATCATTTTTTTGTTTCGTTTTTATTGGCTCAATATCATCTTTTAAATATTCAAAATATTTTGAAGCGCCAAATTTAAAAAACATTTTGCTATTTTTCTCATAAATCAAATAAGCTTTAGCATTGGCAAATAAAAATAAAGGAAAATCATAATTTTTCTTAGAAGAAAGTGGAATTTTTTCAAACAAAGATACAAAATTCGCACTAAAAACTCCAAAAAATCCAGCAAAGTCACAAATTTTATTCTTGCTTAAAGCTTCATAATATTTTGCCTTAAACTCGCTAAATGATAATTCATTAGCATCTAAATAATCACAATCAATCCCTATAATTACCTTAGTCAAATCCTCTGCAAAATAAGAATTTTCAAATTTTTCAAGGATTTGTCTGTAATAAAAATTTACATTTTTAACAAACATAATAAACCTTTTTTTAAAAAATAAATTAAAATAATATTAAAGAAAAAATTTAGATAAAAAGAAGTTTAGAAACGCCAAGAGCGAAGAGTATGTGTAAGTTTTAAAATCAAAGAATTACTAAAAAAATCATTTTCACTCATCTTTTACCTTTCTTATAAAATATTTCAAAAATTAAGACTTTTATGAAAATTTTTAAAGTCTAAATTAATTTTAATCAATAAATATAAATTTTGCTTTAAATTTAAAATAGATATTATAAAATCTTTATATTTTATAATATTTTGAAACATTTTTACGATGCTTAAAGTTACCAAAAAATATTCTATTGTTATAAAAAACTAAGATAATACTTAGCTTAATAAGATAAAATTATTCCGTATTTGAAATATTTAATATTTTTTAGGAAAAGCTATGGAAATCACAGATTTACCTTATCTAATCATAGGAATCATTTCAGGTATTGCTTCTGGACTTTTTGGCATTGGTGGAGGTATGATTATCGTTCCTTCTATGTTCGCACTTGGAGCAAGTGCTCACCATGCTATCGGAATTTCAGTATTGCAAATGATTTTTGCAGCAGTTTTTGGCTCTTATATTAATTATAAGAAAAAAAATCTAAATCTTAAAGATGGTATTATGATAGGTTTTGGAGGACTCATAGGGGCAAGCTTTAGCGGAATGCTTTTAAAAGCTTTAAGTGATGTAGCTCTTACTAGCGTATTTTTGGCGGTAAGTTGTATATTTTTTATCAAATATGCTTTTGGAATTAAAGAAAACATTGTGCAAAATCAAAGAAGCGTTTGGGTAAAGAATGTCATTTTATTTATTGCTGGAGCTTTTACTGGTATTTTTGCTATTTCTTTGGGAATTGGTGGTGGACTTTTAATTGCTCCGATTTTAGCTTATTTTTTAGGCTATGATAGTAAAAAAGTTGTTTCTTTATCCTTGTTTTTTGTTATTTTTGCTTCAGTCTCTGGTATTATATCTTTTTCAAATTCTGGAGTTATAGACTCTGAAGTTATTCATAAAGGAATACTAGTAGGTATAGCTTCTATGGTTGGAGTTTTTATAGGAATTAAAATCATAGAAAAAATGCATATTTCAGCTCATAGAAAAATTTTACTTTGCGTATATGCCTTATCAATACTTGGAACCACCCACTCTTTACTTAATAAGCTAAATCTTATAAATTTTTAACTTGGATTTATCCAAGTTCTTTTAATATTATTATGCTAAAATCTTAAATTTATTTAATGTTTAGGAAAGACTATGAACGATACCATAAAAATCATTGGTGCAAGAGAAAATAACCTAAAAAATATCCACCTTGAAATTCCCAAAAACAAACTCATTGTTTTTACAGGACTGAGTGGGAGTGGAAAATCAACCCTTGCTTTTGGCACTCTTTATGCCGAAGGACAACGCCGTTATATAGAAAGTTTAAGTGCTTATGCCAGACAATTTTTAGATAAGGTAGGCAAACCTGATGTCGATAAAATCGAAGGTTTAACCCCAGCCATTGCTATAGATCAAAAAACCACTTCTAAAAACCCACGCTCTACTGTAGGAACCATCACTGAAATTTATGATTATCTAAGACTTTTATATGCAAGAGTGGGCATTCAACATTGTCATCAATGTGGACAAAAAATCTCATCTATGAGTGCAAGTGATATAGTCAGTGAAATTTTAAAATTTCCAAAAGGTGCAAAAATCATCATCTACGCTCCACTCATACGAGAAAAAAAAGGAACTTATGCAGATTTACTTGAAAATTTACGCAACAAAGGCTATGTAAGAGCTCAAATTGATGGAGTTTTAGTAAGACTTGATGAAGAAATTGAACTGGCCAAAACCAAAAAACACACCATTAAACTTGTCATAGATAGGCTTGAAATTCAAGAAGATTTACTTTCTCGTCTTGCAAGCGATATAGAAAAAGGCTTACAAGAAAGCTTTGGAGAAATAGAAATAGAAGTTTTAAATCATGAGGAAATAAACCTTAATAAACACTATCATTTTAGCGAACACTGCGCTTGTTTTGATTGTAAAATTTCCTTTGTTCCACTTGAACCTTTAAGCTTTTCTTTTAATTCTCCAAAAGGAGCATGCGAAGCTTGTGATGGACTTGGCATTCGTTATACTTTAGATATGAAAAAAATTATCGATGAAAATTTAAGCCTCGAAAATGGTGCTGTTAAAATCATGTATGGTTTTAACAAAAGTTATTATTATAAATTCCTAATCGCCTTTTGCGAACAAAATGAAATTCCTATCAAAATACCTTTTATGCAATTAAACGAAGAACAAAAACGTCTTGTATTGTATGGTAATGCCAAAACTATAGAATTTCTTTGGAAAAGAAATCGTCTAAAACGCACCTTTGAAGGCGTGGTTAAAATGGCTTATGAAATGCTAAAAGATGAAAAAGATTTAGCCGAATATATGAGTGAAAAAATTTGTAAAGACTGCGGTGGGCATCGTTTAAAACCCGAAAGTTTAGCCGTGAAAGTAGCCAAAAAAGGCTTGGGTGAAATTTTAGATATGAGCATAGAAGATAGTACGGCCTTTTTTGCAGATGAGAAAAATTTTTCCTATTTAAGCGAGCAACAAAAACTTATTTCTAAACCTATCCTAAAAGAAATCAACGAAAGATTGTTTTTCTTGTATGATGTGGGGCTAGGTTATCTTTCCTTAGGGCGCGATGCAAGAACGATTAGTGGGGGTGAAGCACAAAGAATCCGCATAGCTTCACAAATTGGCAGTGGTTTAAGTGGAGTGATGTATGTCTTAGATGAGCCTAGCATAGGACTTCATGAAAGAGATACTGCAAAACTGATTAAAACTTTAAGAAATTTACAACAAAAGGGCAATACCCTAATTGTCGTAGAGCATGATAAAATGACTATAGAAGAAGCAGATTTTATTGTAGATATTGGCCCAAAAGCAGGAAAATTTGGAGGTGAGGTTGTATTTAGTGGAACTTATAAAGAACTTTTAAAAAGCAAAAGCGAAACTGCACTTTATATGAATGGTAAAAAACAAATTTCACAACTTCAAAACAGAGCACAAAAAGAATGGCTTGAACTTAAAAATGTAAATATTAACAATATCCAAGATTTAAGCGTAAAATTTCCTTTACAAAATTTAGTCGCTATAACAGGAGTTTCAGGTTCTGGAAAAAGTTCTTTGATACTTCAAACCCTACTTCCTTTTGCACAAGAGGAATTAAACCGCGCTAAAAAAGTTAAAAAACTTGGTGGGGTGCAAATAGAAGGACTTGAAAAACTTGATAAAGTCATTTATCTTGATCAAAGCCCAATTGGACGCACACCACGTTCAAATCCTGCCACCTATACAGGTGCTATGGATGAAATCAGAAATCTTTTTGCCGCCACTAAAGAAGCTAAAATGCGTGGTTATAAAGCAGGACGCTTTTCTTTTAATGTTAAATGTGGAAGATGTGAGAAGTGTAGCGGAGATGGAGAAATCAAAATAGAAATGCATTTTTTACCTGATGTTATGGTAGTTTGTGATACTTGTCAGGGCAAACGCTACAATGATGCCACGCTAGAAATCAAATATAAAGGCAAAAATATCAGTGAAATTTTAAATATGAGTGTTTTAGAAGCGAGTGAATTTTTTACAGCCGTTCCTAAAATCAAGCAAAAATTAGACACTCTAGTAAAAGTGGGTTTAGACTATCTAACCCTAGGACAAAATGCCACCACCTTAAGTGGAGGTGAAGCACAAAGAATCAAACTTGCTAAAGAACTAAGCCGTAGCGATACAGGAAAAACGCTTTATATACTTGATGAACCTACAACAGGACTGCATTTTGAAGATGTCAATAAACTCATCTTAGTTTTACAACATTTGGTTGATCTTAAAAATTCGGTTTTTGTAATAGAGCATAATTTGGATGTGATTAAAAATGCTGATTATATCATCGATATGGGGCCTGAAGGCGGAGTTAAAGGTGGAAAAGTTATAAGCACAGGAAGCGTGGAAAAAGTCGCTAAAGAACACAAAAAAACCCGTTCTTACACAGGATATTATCTAGACTTAGAGCTTAAAAATACACAAAAATCATAATTTTATGTTTGATTTTTTATATAATGATATAAGTTATTTAGGACTTTTTATAGTGTGTTTTCTTTCAAGCACACTATTACCTTTGGCAAGCGAAGCCTTTGTTTTAGGCTTTATAAAACTTGATTTTAATCCAAATTTAGTGCTTATCGTAGCTACTTTGGGTAATACCTTAGGAAGTTTAAGTACTTATGGCTTGGCTTATCTTGGTAAGCAAAAAATTTTAGAAAAATACTTTAGCAAATCCTTGAAAAAATTAGAAAATTTCAATGCTAATTTTGCTAAATTTGGAAGTATATTTGCTTTTTTTACTTTTTTACCTTTGGTGGGAGATCTTTTTGCCTTGGGACTTGGTTTTGCGAAATATTCTTTTTTAAAAACTATATTTTTTATCTTACTTGGAAAATTAAGTCGTTATGCTTTCATAATTTTCATAGCAAACTCCTTTTAAAAGCCTCTCTTTTATAAGTTTTAAAAGCTTTGTATTATCTACATTTTTTAAAATTTTAACACAATTTTTAGTGCTTAAATCCACCCCCATACTCATTTTTGGCTCTTTAAAACAACGCCAACTCATACCTCTTGCCAAAGAACTATCGCAAATAACATCAGCATAACACTCATCAAAATCTGCAATACTAGAATCTAATGCGTAAGCTATCGTTAAAGCGTCATGTATCCAAGTTCCCTTTGTACCACGTGTTTTAGAAGCATAATCAATCCAAACACCTAAAGTTTCAACGATAAAATCACATAAAATATTCTTACCTTGCAACTCTTTTAAATCCTCGTGTGTTAATAAAGTCTGCATGGTTGCATTATAAGGCACGAGTGTAATTTTAGCTCTTGAATTTAACACTATACTAGCCGCCTCAGGATCGAAACCAAAATTTGTATCTTTAGTATAATAAGGCATATCAAAACTACCGCCCATAATAAAAAGCTCTTTAAGATTTATATCAAAATCTTTAAAAATTTTCATAGTCATAGCGATATTTGTCAAAGGTCCTATCGCACAAATAGAAATTTCTTTAGGATTTTTACTCACCAACTCACCCATTTTAAAAATCGCATCAGGATTTATATTTTCTAAAATTTCGGGACTTTTTATATTTTCCCAAAGATATTCAAGTTTAAAATTTTTTACACTTTCATCAAGTCTTTGACGCCAAGCTTTACTTGGTTCTTTTAGGGCTTCATTCGCTCCTAAATAAACAGGAATATTTAAATTTAAACGTTTAAATAAATCCTTAGCCACACTATAGGCAACAAGGCTTGGAACATTACCGCAAACCGTGCTTAGCATTTCAAGTTTGATTTCTTTAGATGCCAAAATCAAAGCAAGCGCTAAACCATCATCGGTATTTGCTCCTGCAATAGCATTGCCTATATCTGTGTCTAAGATAAGTCTCATATCGCATCTTCTATTTTATTTAAATCTCTACCTCTAGTTTCTGGCGCAAAAAATGTAGTCACAAAACCTATACCTGCAGTTAATACAAAATATGTCGCAATAGGCCACCAAGTGCCATAATACGCAAGCAAAGCAGAAGCCACCATAGGCGCTGTTCCTCCTGAAAGAATAGAACCTAGCTCCTTAGCAAAAGCCATTTTTGTATAACGGTTTTTTACCCCAAAAAGTTCTACACCCCAAGCCGCTTGTACACCAAAAATCCCTAAAGATGCTAAAGACATACCTACAATAATAGTTAAAATCACAATAATTTCATTTTTACTATCTAAAAGCATAAAAGCAGGAAAAGCATAAATCATCAAAAGTAAACAAAACATTCTATAAGTAATACGTCTTCCAAATCTATCACTTAAATAACCTGCCAAAGGAATAACCAAAAAACCCACCAATGAAGCTATCATCACTGCTGTAGTAGCTACTGATTTGTCTAAAAGTAAAATTTTAGTCACATAACCTACAATAAAACCTTGCGCAAGATAAGAAGGTCCATTTTCACCTATTCTTAAGCCCACCATAGTCCAAAAAGCACGACTTCTTTGCCAAAAACTTCTTTCATCTTTTTTCATATGCTTTTCGTTATTAAGACGCAATTTCATCATTTCATTTTTTTGCTTTTCAAAAACAGGGGTTTCTTTGACATGAAAACGAATATATACAGCAAAAAGAGCGATTAAAATACTTCCCATAAAAGGAACTCTCCAACCCCATTCTTTAAAACTTGCCTCATCCATTTGCACCATCAAAAGCCACACAAAAGACGCAAGTAAAGTTCCACTATTTGATCCTAAAGCAATCACAGAAGAAACAAGCCCTCTTCTCTTGCTAGGAGCATATTCTCCTAGCATAACTGTTCCACCTGAAAGTTCAGCTCCTGCACCAAAACCTTGCATAAAACGTAATATAACCAAACAAATAGGCGCCCAAACACCAATTACTGCATAACTTGGAATAAAACCTATGAGAGTAGTTGAAATTCCCATTAAAGCAACAGTACTCATCATAACATTTTTTCTTCCATGTTTATCACCTAAATAACCAAAAAACAAAGCCCCAATAGGTCTTGCAATAAAACCTATGCCATAAGTTACAAAACTAAGCAAAAGTGCGATTACTGGAGTTTGCTCAGGAAAAAATACTTCTGAAAAAATTGTTGCAGCTGCTAAACCATAAAGTGCAAAATCTGCATATTCCATAGCAGTTCCCAACCAGCAAGAAAAAACTGCCTTTTTAAAAACTTTCCTACCTTCAGGTGTATTAAAATTCTTATCCGCAATTCCATCAATTTGCTGATTTGTCATTACATTATCCTTATATTTTAATATATTTTTTTATAAATAATTTGTAATTATGGCTAAAAATTGCAGTGTTTTTGCTTAAAGATCTTAAATTGTAGACATTTTAAGCAAAATTTTGAAATAATACAGCTTAAAAATATATTTTATTAAAGAAGAAATTATTATGAAAACTTTAACTATTATCGATACTTTTGGATTTTTTTTCAGACTTTACTACGCATTAAAAGGTTTTAAAAATTCACAAGGACAAGCTAGTGGAATGATTAGCGGTTTTGCAAATTTTATTTATAGCTTAAAAAATGAACATAAAAGTGATTATATTGTTTTTGCATTAGACTCCAAAGGAAAAACTTTTCGTAGCGAAATTGATCCAAACTATAAACAAAATCGCACTCCACCACCACCTGAACTTCTAGAACAAATTCCAATTTGCATAGAGATGATAGAAAAAATGGGTTTTATAAGCGTTTCTCAAGAAGGTTATGAAGCCGATGATATCATCGCTTCTTTTGTAAGAACTTGTGAAGATAGGGATATTTTTGTACGCATTATCACTCAAGATAAAGATCTTTATCAACTCATAAAAGATGGTAAAACAAGCATTTACAGTCCTATTTCTAAAAACGACTATGATGAAGCAGCGTGTTTAGAAAAATACGGAGTAAAACCTCATCAAATCAGAGATTTTTTAGCTCTTTGCGGAGATAGTTCTGATAATATTCCAGGCGTTAAAGGTATAGGTGCAAAAGGGGCTAAAACCTTACTTGATGAATTTGGTAGTATAGAAGGAATTTATGAAAATTTAACCCTAGTACGCAACGAAAGAAGTCGTAATTTGCTTTTAGAGGGTAAGGAAAATGCATTTTTAAGCAAAAAATTAGCCTCTTTGTATGAAAATTTAGAAGTGCAAGATCTTATAGAAAAAGCAACTTATCCTGATGAAGAACCTCTTTTAAAAATACTTGAAATTTTAGAACATTACGAACTTAATACTTTGCTTAAAAAACTGCGTCAAAATCCTGATAATAAAGATAAAAATTTAGGTTTTAAAGCCACTTTAATACAAGATGAAAACAAACTTTTTGAAATTTTAAATACCCTTGATAAAGAAAGTATTATTGCTTTTGATACCGAAACCACAGGACTTGATACAAAAGAAGCAAAAATTGTTGGTTTTAGTTTTTGCATGAGTGAAAATGAAGCTTTTTACGTGCCTTTAACTCATAACTATCTTGGAGTAGGTGAGCAAATCTCATTGCAAAGCGCCAAAAAAGCTATAGAAGTAATCTTTAATCATTTTGTTATAGGACACAATCTCAAATATGATTTTAAAATCATTCAAAACAATTTTGGATTAAATTTACCTCAAAAATACGCAGATACAATGATTTTAGCATGGCTTAAAAATCCTTCTTTAAGAGTAAATATGGATGATTTAGCTTTAAGACTTTTTAATTATGAAACCTTACATTTTGAAAGCCTTGTTAAAAAAGGAGAAAATTTTGCAAGTGTAGAGCTTGAAAAAGCTTGCAAATATGCTGCGGAAGATGCTTATATCACTTTAAGATTTTATCTTTATTTTTTAAAAAATCTTGAAACTCCTTTGCTAGAACTTGCTAAAAACTGCGAATTTGATTTCATTAAAATCATTATGATGATGGAAGAAAATGGCATAAAGCTTGATACAAATGCACTTGAAATCCTTATGAAAAAATTTGAAAATGAAATCAAAAATTTAAGTGAAGAAATTTATACTCTTTGTGAGGATAGATTTAACCTAAACTCACCTAAACAAGTAGGTGATATACTTTTTGAAAAACTTAAACTTCCAAGTGGAAAAAAAGGAAAAACAGGATATTCTACCGATGAAAAAGTTTTAAATGCACTTTTAGATAAACATCCTGTAATTGCCAAAATTTTAGATTATAGAGAACTTGCCAAACTTTATTCCACTTATTGCGAACCTTTGTTAAAACTAGCGTTAAAAGATAAAAATTCACGCATTTATTCAAGTTTTTTACAGACTGGAACCGCTACAGGACGCCTTTCATCTAAAGATCCAAATTTGCAAAATATTCCTGCACACGGACAATACGCAAAAGATTATAAATCTTGCTTTGTAGCTAAAGATGGATTTAGTTTTATCTCTCTTGATTATTCTCAAATCGAACTGAGAATGCTTGCGCATTTTAGCGAAGATGAAAAACTTTTAAATGCTTTTGCTAACGATGAAGATATACATGCAAGAACAGCTATAATGATTTTTGGAGAAAGCAATTATGAAACCAGAAGTGTTGCAAAAAGTATAAATTTTGGACTTATTTATGGCATGGGCTATAAAACTTTAAGTCAAAATTTAAAAATAGAAGCTCATTTAGCCAAATCTTACATAGAAAAATATTTTGAAAATTTTACTAGTATTAAGAAATATTTTGAAACAGTTAAAAACAAAGCTAAACAAAATGGTTTTATCACTACTTTAAGCGGTCGCAAGCGTTATTTTGATTTTGAAAACGCAAAACCTATGCAAATTGCCATGTATGAAAGAGAAAGCATTAATTCAATCTTACAAGGCTCAGCAGCTGATGTAATCAAACTTGCAATGTTAGAAATCAACAAGGAATTAAATGAAGATAAAAAGCTTATTTTGCAAATTCACGATGAATTAATTTTTGAAGTAAAAGATGATTTATGTGAAAATTTTGTGAAAAAAACTAGAGATATTATGGAAAATATAGTAAAATTAAAAGTAAAATTAAAAACAAGCTCAAGTATCGCCAAAAATTGGGGCGATTTAAAATAATCAAGGAGATATTTAATGGATCTTTCAACCATACTGGGAATGGTGCTTGCAGTTACTAGTATTTCAGTAGGAGATATACTAGAAGGTGGTAATCCTTTACATGTTGTGCATCTTTCTTCCTTTCTTATAGTTATGCCAACGGCTGCATTTTGTGCAATGACTTCTACACATAAAAAAATTGTAAAAGCAGCTTATAAAGAACTCAAAGTTGTCTTTAAAGGTTCTGGAGTAAATCTACCTGAAAGGATAGCCCAGTTAATAGAATTTGCTATTATTGCAAGAAGAGATGGTCTTTTAGCGTTAGAATCAAGAACCAATGAGATTGAAAATGAATTTTTAAAAAATGCTATGATGATGCTTGTAGATGGTAAAAGCTTTGAAGAAATTCACGAAAGCATGGAAATACAAATCGAACAACTTGAAGAGCATTATAAAGAATGCGCAGAATATTGGATAGTATTTGGAGAAACTTGCCCTACTATGGGACTTGTTGGTGCGGTTTTTGGTCTTATTCTAGCTCTTAAATTACTAGATAATCCTCAGGCAATGGCAGCGGGTATTTCAGGTGCTTTTACAGCTACGGTTACTGGGATTTTTGGTGCTTATGCGCTTTTTGCCCCTTGGGGAAGAAAAATGAAAGCTAACGGAATGGATCTTGTAAAAGAGCAAATTGTCATCACTGAAGCCATAAAAGGAATTGCAGAAGGTGCGAACCCTAGAGATTTGGAAGCTAAGCTTTTTAATTTCTTAAGTCACGATGATCCAAAAATTTCACAATTTGATAAAGGTTAAAAATGGCCAAGAAACATAAATGTCCAGAATGTCCTGCAGGTGAAAAATGGGCTGTACCTTATGCAGACTTTCTAAGTTTGCTTTTGGCACTTTTTATTGCTCTTTGGGCAATTTCTAAAACAAATCCTGCTAAAGTAGAGGCTTTAAAAACTGAATTTGTTAAAATCTTTGATTACACCTCTACTCAAACAGTCAAAGAAGAGAGTAAAACTCAAGAAAAATATAAAGGCGCAGCAAAAGAAGAAAGTGATGAACTCAAATCATTAAAACAAATGACTATGACGCAGCAAGAAACTATCAAACGTCTTCAAGCGGCTCTAGATCAAAGCGACAATCAGGTTGCTCTTAACCTTCCATCTAAAGTTGAATTTGAAAGAGGTAGCGCTCAAATCGTTTCAGCTGATATACAAGATTATTTAAAACGTATGGCTGAACTAACAACATATTTGCCACCTCAAGCAAAAATAGAAATTAGAGGCTATACAGACAATAGCGACTCTATTATAAGAAGTTATGAACTCGCCTACCAAAGAGCGGAAAATGTATTAAAATATTTTATAGAAGGTGGAGCAAATTTAAAAAACATTAGCATTAAAAGCTACGGGCTTAATAATCCTATCAATGGAAATCCACAAGCTCTAGAAAATAATAGAGTAGAAATATATTTTAAAGTCGATACAGTAGATACAAGTACTCAAAAATCGGTTCTTGAGCTTATTAACAAAATAGAAACTAAAACACCTTAAAAGTTTTAGTTTCCTTTTTTTACTTGACCAGCTAAACGACTCTTATTATTTGTATTATAAACAAATCCTAGCACCTCAGCTACAGCTTTAAACATTTCCCTAGGAATAAGATCATTAACATCACAAGCTTTATAAAGCTCTCTTGCTAAAGGAGGATTTTCATAAACTACAACATTATTTTCATAGGCTACTTGTTTTATGCGAAGAGCGAGAAAATCCACTCCTTTGGCAACAACCCTAGGAGCTTGTTCTTTACTTGTATCATAACGAATAGCTACGGCATAATGCGTTGGGTTTGTGATCACCACATCCGCACCTGCAACATCTTGAACCATACGACGACGCGCAGCTTCCATTTGAAGTCTACGAATTCTACCTTTAACCTGAGGATCTCCTTCCATTTGTTTATACTCATCTTTTATTTCTTGTTTGCTCATACGCAAACCTTTAAAATACTGAAAACGCACCAAAAAAACATCTAAAACAGCAATAATTAAAAAAGCAACTATAACAATAGCTGCTAAAACAATAGCTCTGTCTCTTAGCCAAGTAAGCTGTGCAACCATAGTATAAAGCTCAACTCTTGGAAGCTCTTGCATAAATTTAAGTAAAACTATAAAAGCTATAGTAAAAACAATGCCCACTTTTAAAATAATTTTTATACTTTCAACAATTTTTTTCAATGAAAAAAGGTTTTTTAAACCTTTTAGAGGATTGATTTTTCCTAAATTTGGCATAATAGGTTTAGTTGTAAAAATAAAACCAAATTGCATAATATTTCCCAAAACCCCAGCAATCATAATACTTAAAACAATAGGCGCAAGAATAATTAAAACCTCAAAAATGCTTTTAATCATAATGGCTTGAATAATACGCAAATCAAATTCAACACCAATAAAACTTTGATAGTATCTATATAAATTTACAATTCTCTCGCCCATAAAACTCATCATAAATAAAGTTATAGTTACTCCAATTATCAAAGTTACAATAGCTGCCGCATCTTGAGACTTTGGAACATTACCTTCTTTACGCGCATCTTCTATCTTTTTGGACGTGGGTTCTTCTGTTTTTTCTTGATCTTCGCCTGCCATATTTTAGCCTAAGTAAAAATTTTAATATGTGTGTAAAATTATAGTAGAAAATTTATGAATTTCAATTAAAGAATAAAAATGAAGAAAAAGCCTCGTAAAGAGGCTTTATACTAAGAAATTAAAGTTTAGCTTCGTTTTTGCCAAGATATTCAGCCACGCCTTTAGGGTTAGCTTTCATACCTTCATCGCCCTTATTCCATCCTGCAGGACAAACTTCACCATGCTCATTTGTAAAAAGCATAGTATCAACCATTCTTAACATTTCATCTATATTTCTACCTAGTGGTAAATCATTAACCACAGCATGGCGAACTGTTCCATCAGCATCAAGCAAGAACGAACCACGAAGGGCAACTGCTTCTGCATAAAGTACATCAAAATTTCTAGCAATCTGCTTAGTTAAGTCAGCAACAAGCGGAAATTTAACCTGACCAATACCACCTTGATTTACTGGAGTATTTTTCCAAGCAAAATGTGAAAATTCATTATCTCCTGAAATTCCAATTACTTCAATGCCACGATTTTTAAATTCTTGATATCTTTTGTCAAAAGCTATAATTTCTGAAGGACAAACAAAAGTAAAATCTTTTGGATAAAAGAATACTACCGCTCCTTTTGGACCTATGTTTTTATAAAGATTAAAATCTTGAACAATTTCATTGTTTCCCAATACTGCTGGAGCAGTAAAATCTAAAGCTTTTTTAGTAACTATCATATTTTCTCCTAAATAATAAATTTTATTGATAACGAAATTATATCGTTTAAATCTTTATTTTTTTTTAAATATCTAAAATAATATTAAAAATTTAAGAAAGTTATAATTATTATCAAATAAGGTAAATTTTTGATTATCAAAATTTACATTATTTAAGAATTTTATGCTAAAATCTTTTAAATCTTAATATTAAAAAGGAGAAAAAATGGCTGTAAAAATTACAGATATATGTATTGCTTGTGGTTCTTGTATTGATGAGTGTCCAGTGAGTGCTATCGTTGATGATGCTAACAATCCAGAAGGTGAAGATAGATATTATGTTTATGCAAACAAATGCGTTGAATGCGTAGGACATAATGATCAACCAGCTTGTGCTAGTGCTTGCCCAACAGATGGATGTATAGTTTGGAGTGCTGTAGAATCAGGACAACCAAGTCGTGATAATATTGGCGCTGATATGAGAAGTGGGGACACTCCAGTTTTTGCATAATTTTAAAAAATTAAAAAGCTAGAGATTCCTAGCTTTTTCTTTTAATTTAACTTTCTTTAAACAAATTCAAGTATAATTTTAAGCTTTATTAAAATAAGGAGTTATTACAAAGATGGAAAAAACTTTATCTATAATTAAACCTGATGCTGTTAAAAAAGGTGTTATAGGAAAAATTTTAGATCGTTTTGAAAGCAATGGATTAAGAATCGCTGCAATGAAAAAAGTTCAACTTAGTAAAGAACAAGCTGAAAATTTTTATGCTGTTCATAAAGAAAGACCTTTTTTTAAAGACTTGGTTGAATTTATGATTAGCGGTCCTGTTGTTGTTTCTGTGCTAGAAGGAGAAGGTGCTGTATTAAAAAATAGAGATTTAATGGGAGCGACAAATCCTAAAGAAGCTAAAGCAGGAACAATTAGAGCCGATTTTGCTGAGAGTATTGATGCTAATGCTGTTCATGGAAGTGACAGCTTGGAAAATGCAAAAATAGAAATTGAATTTTTCTTTAAACCAAACGAAATTTGCTAAATGAAAATCCCTTTTTCTAAGATTAACATAAAGGAATATCCTTTTAAACTTAATCTTGAAAATATGATTTTTGAGGGAAATTTAGTAAAAATAAATCCTAAGCTTGTTAAAATAAATGCTATTATGCAAGGTTTTATCTATAGACCTTGTGATAGTTGTGGAACTGAGTTAGAACTTGAAATTAAAGAAAATTTAGAACTTTTTGCAAGTGATGGTATTTTTAAAGATGAAGCAAACGAATTGAGCAATACTATAGAATTTTTCGATGGACATATTGATTTAATAGAAGTTGCTATCAGCGAGCTTGAAGCTTATTTAAGTGATTATTTTTATTGCATAAATTGCAATAATTAATTAAATTTTATAAAGGAGAAAAAATGGCAGTACCAAAGAGAAGAGTGAGCAAAACTCGTGCAGCTAAACGCAGAACTCACTATAAAGTTAGTCTTCCTATGCCTATAAAAGACAAAGATGGAAGCTACAAAATGCCTCACCGTGCGAATCCAACAACTAAGGAATATTAAAATCAATGATTAACATTGCCATTGATGCAATGGGTGGTGATTTTGGAGAAAAACCCATTATAGAAGGCGTTTTAAAGGCGCTAGAAGCAAAACCTTTTAACGCTATCTTAGTGGGAAATTCTAAAATTCTAAAACCTTTAATACCAAAAAAATTAGAGCAATATATACAATACGAAGAATCTAGTGAAATTTTTTCGATGAATGAAAATGCCACAGATGCTTTAAAAAATAAAGAAACAACCATTTATAAAGCTATTAATTTATTAAAAGAAAAAAAAGTAGATGCTGTAGTTTCAGCGGGTCATAGTGGAGCAAGTATGTCTTTGGCTACCTTAAGGCTTGGAAGACTTAAAGGTATTTCAAGACCTGCTATTGCCACTTTAATGCCAAATATCGTTAACAAAACTTTACTTTTGGATGTTGGAGCTAATACAGATTGTAAAGCTGAAAATTTATTTCAATTTGCCATAATGGGTGAAGTTTATGCTAAAGAAATTATGCAAATTCAAAAACCACGCCTTGCTTTACTTTCTAATGGCGAAGAAGAATGCAAAGGTAATGAACTTACCAAAGAAAGTCATCAGCTTATGAAAAAAATTCCAAATTTTATAGGTAATGCTGAAGGTAGAGATATTTTCAATGGTGAAATAGATGTTTTAATCTGCGATGGTTTTGATGGAAATGTTATCTTAAAGGCTTGTGAAGGTGTGGCAACAGCAATTTTTCAACTTTTAAAAAATGAAGTAAAGCAATCTTTTATTTCTAAAATAGGTGCTTTACTTATGAAGCCATCTTTTAAAAAATTAAAAAAACACATAGATTGGCAAGAATATGGCGGAGCACCCCTTCTTGGAGTTAATGGTTGTGTGATTATAAGTCATGGAAAAAGTGATTCTAGGGCTATTAAAAATGCAATTTTTCAAGCTATAAATTTTAGCCAGTCTCATATCAATGAACTTATAGAAAATGAACTTGGGAAATACAATGCTTAAAGCCAGTCTTAAAAGTATAGCTTCTTATATTCCAGAAAAAATTTTAAGCAATGCTAATCTTGAAAAGATGGTAGATACCACCGATGAATGGATCACTAGACGCACAGGCATTAAAGAAAGACGTATTGCTGGTGAAAATGAGAATACTAGCGATTTGGGTACAAAAGCTGCATTAAAAGCCATAGAAAGAGCAAATTTAAAACCTGAAGATATTGATGCAATTCTTGTGGCCACTTTAAGTCCTGATTATTTTACTATGCCTTCAACAGCTTGTAAAATTGCTTCAAATTTAGGACTTGTAAATATTAGTGCTTTTGATATTTCAGCAGCTTGTTCTGGTTTTATCTATTTGCTTGAACAAGCTAAAGCCTTAATAGAAAGTGGTTTGAAAAAAAATGTTTTAATCGTAGGAGCTGAAAAAACAAGTTCAATTATGGATTACAATGACAGAAGCATTTGCATACTCTTTGGAGATGGTGCGGGTGCTGGAGTTGTAAGTTTGGACAATGAAAATCATATCCTTGATGTACATACTGCAAGCAATGGTAATTATGGAGATCTTTTAATGACTCAAAGATCGCAAAAATCAAGCCTATGTCAAACACTTTCTATGCAAATGAGAGGCAATGAAGTTTTTAAAATAGCAGTAAACACGCTTAGCAATGATGTTGTAGAAATTTTAGCTAAAAATAACATTTTAGCACAAGAAATTGATCTTTTTATTCCTCATCAAGCTAATCTACGCATCATTAAAGCCGTCCAAGAAAAACTCAATCTAAGTGATGAAAAATGTGTGATTACCGTACAAAAATATGGCAATACTTCAGCTGCTTCTATACCTATGGCAATGAATGATGCCTATGAAGAAGGTCGACTTAAAAAAGGAGATCTAATCTTACTGGATGCTTTTGGTGGTGGTTTTACTTGGGGATCTGCGCTTTTAAAATTTGGAGGGGAGAATTTTTAATTCTCTCTTAGCTTTCCAAAAGCTTGAATTTCTACCAAATAACCCTCTGCTAAAGCACTTCCTACACAAGCTCTAACAGGTTTAGGATAATTTTTAATCCAAGCATCATAAATTTCATTCATTGCATCAAAATCTTGCATATTAGCTAACCAGATTTGAATTTGAATCAAATCTCCTTTGTTTGCGCCTATTTTTTCAAACAAAGCATCAAGTTCTGCAAGCGCTTCTTTAGTTTGTTTTTTAATATCTCCGCTAGGTTCAAAAGCCACTTGTCCTGCAGTCTTAAAATATTTATCAAAAACAATAATTTGCGACATTCTATCGCACTCATCAAAACGCTTTATCATGCATATTTTCCTTGAAATTCTTTCATAAATTCACACAAGGTTTTTACCTGATCCAAATTAAGCGCATTATAAATACTTGCACGAATTCCCCCTAAAATTCTATGTCCTTTAAGTCCTATCATTCCAGCTTCTTCGGCTTCCTTTACAAAAAGAGGCTCTAAATCTTTATTTTTAGCAATATTAAAACTCACATTCATTAAAGATCTATCCTTTTTATCTGCATGTCCTTTATAAAATCCATTACTTAAATCAATACACTCATAAAGCATAGCAGCTTTTTGAGAATTTTTCTCATGTACTTTATCAAGTCCGCCTTGATTTAAAAGCCAATCCATTTCAAGATTAAACATATAAATAGCAAAGGTTGGAGGCGTGTTAAACAAGGACTGATTCTCAGCATGAGTCAAATAATTTAACATGCTAGGAATTTGTTTATTTTTAGATCTTTCTAACATATCTTTACGGATAAAAATACAACTTAAACCCGAAATTCCAGCATTTTTTTGCACTCCGCCATAAAAAAGAGCAATATTTGAAAAATCTACTTTTCTAGAAAAAAAATCACTCGATGCATCCACAATCAAAGGAGTTTTACTTTTGGGATAATTTTGATATTGAGTGCCGTAAATAGTATTGTTAGAACAAATATAAGCATAATCAGCATTATCGCTAAATTCCACTCTAGGAATATGATTAAAATTACTTTCCTCGCTACTTGCTACAGTTTTAACATTGACACCTAAAATTTGTGCTTCTTTAATCGCTTTTTTTGTCCAAACTCCTGTATTTGCATATTCACAAACCCCATTTAAAGCTAAATTCATAGGAATCATAGCAAATTGCAAACTTGCTCCACCTTGTAAAAATAATACTTCATAATCATCATTTAACCCGTAAAGTTTTTTAGCTTTCTCTTGTGCTCCAAAATGCACTTCTTCAAATACTTTTGTGCGGTGAGAAATTTCCATTATAGAATAACCCCTACCCTGATAATCACAGAATTCTTTTTGAGCTTGCTCTAAAATTTCTAAAGGTAAAGTCGATGGCCCTGCACTGAAATTGATTTTTCTCATAATTTATCCTTATAAAATTTTTGCTTCTTTTTGAGAAGTTTGAGAACTTAAAATAACGATATCATCACTCTTAAGATCTTCTAAATTTGCTATTTTACCATTTTTTGTGATACAAATAAACTTTTTGCTTTTATTAAAAAAATTCTCATGTTGCAAATAAGCATTTTGCAATTTATCTAATTTTAATTCATTATAACGCATTTGATTTGCCAGTAGATGATTTAATTGCTTTTCTATATTATGGCTTTGTTTTATTTTTTCATCTATTATTTTTGGCAAAGAATTAAATTTGAAAAATTTGCTTAAATTTAAAAGCAAATTTTCATAATTTTGTATTTTATGATTCCAAAGTTGCATTAATTTTTCTTCCATTAAATCCAAACTTTGTTCTATATCTAACTTAGAATAAAACAAAGTATCTATAGCAGCTGAGGGCGTTGGAGCTCTAAAATCTGCAACAAAATCACTAATAACATAATCAATCTCATGTCCTATGGCTGAAATGATAGGAGTTTTTGCTTTAAAAATCTCTCTTGCTAAATTTTCATCATTAAAACAAAAAAGATCTTCCCTGCTTCCTCCACCACGTGCTATAATAAGAACATCTAAATCCATATCATCGGCTTTTTTTAAAGCTTGTATAAGAGAAAAAGGAGCATTATTTCCTTGAGTTAAAGCATCAAAAATATAAATTTTTGCCAAAAAATATTCTTTTTGATGAATAAGTTTTAACATATCTTGCAAAGCAGCAGAAGTTTTTGAAGTGATAATGCCTACTTTTTTAGGAAATTTTGGCAAAGATTTTTTAAAGCGTGGATCAAAAAGTCCTTCTTTTTGCAAACGCTCTTTTAAAGCCAAAAACTGTGCTTCTAAATCCCCAAAACCTGCTTTTTTCATACTAGTAGCGATAAATTGATAACGACCGCTTTCAGGATATAAACTCACACTTCCACAAAGCTCTAAAAAATCCCCCACCGCTGGTTTAAACCCGACTTTTAAATTAGCTCCTTTAAACATAGCACAAGCAATGCTTGATCTTTCATCTTTTAAATCAAAATACCAATGCCCTGAACCATGCAAAGTAATTTTTGAAATTTCTCCACTTAAAACTATATTATCAAAATGTGTTTCTAATAAAGCCTTTGCTTTAAGATTTAATTCTGTTGGTGTCATAGTTTTTTTGCTATAAACATTGAACTCACGCCAAAGCTAAAACTTTTATAATCAAGCATTTCAAAACCAGCATTTTTAAGTTCTAAGATGAATTCTTCCTTACTTAAAAATCCTTCAATAGAGTTTGGCAAATACTCATAAGCACTTTTATTTTTACTGATTATCCCACCTATACTTGGTAAAATATTTTTAAGATAAAAATCTCTACAAGCTGCTATAAATCCACCCTTTTCTCTTTTTGTAAATTCCAAAACTACCAAAATACCATCTTTTTGAAGTACTCTAGCAAATTCACTTAAGGCTTTTTGTCTTTCTACAACATTGCGAATGCCATAACTAATGCTTAAAATATCTAAACTTTGACTTTCTAAAGGTAAATTTTGCGCCCCTGCTTCTATAAATTCGACATTTGGAAATTTTTCTTTTGCAACATTTAGCATGCCACTACTTGGATCAATACCTTTAATATTTAAAATATTTTTTTCCATTTTTAAAGCACTCTCTTGCCAAATCTCTATCATATCCCCTGTGCCACAGGCAATATCAGCGATTTTTAAATCTTTTTTTAAATACAAACTCATCACTCTTTGACAAGCTTTTTTGCGCCACGCTACATCAGCTCCAAAGCTTAAAATTCTATTCGCCTTATCATAAGTAGGTGCAATTTGATTAAACATTTCTATAATTTTTTCTTGTTTTTGCATTTTTATCCTTTGTAAATTTTCAAATTTTTACTTGATTTTTTAAGCAATTTGCAAAATTTATTTTTATTATTGATTATTTTCGAAAAAATATTTTTATCTCTATCTTTGCAATATTTTTCATAAAGTTTGTTTAAATTTTTTATCTCTAAAAAACGATAAAAATATTCTAAAAATATTGCCAATTCAAAAAAACTATTTTCAAAAAGCTCTAAATCAAAATTTTTTAGTATATTTTTTCTAAATAAAATAATTTTTTTTCTAAGTTCTAACGCAACAAGTTGTTTAAAAAACCTATCTTTGCAATCGCCTTCATAAAAAGAATTTTCCTTTATGAAAAAATCAAAATCATTAAACAAATCTTGGATTTTTTCATCGCTTAAAAATAGCAATAAATCTTGATTTGAATTTTCACTTGCTAAAATATCTTGAGTTTTTTTCGTTATATCTTTAAACTTTAAAGCCAAAATATTACTCAAATTTTTATCTAAAATAGTATTCATGCTTGATAAAACTATATACAAACTTCTTGAATAAAATAAAAATTCACATAAACTTTGCTTATCTTTTCTCTCTAAAGATAAAGTCCAATAAAATTTTAATTTTTTAAATAAATAAAATAAAAAAATCCTAAATCCATCATAAGCATTAATATAATTTGGAAAATCCAAGCTAAAATTCTGATTTTTTTCTATAATTTTAAAACATTTCTCTATATCAAACTTTTGATATTCAAAACCATATAAAACGATATGTTTAGAATTTAAATCATGATGTAATTCTTTTTGAATTTTAAAATCTTTAGGGATTTTAAATTCATTGGAACTATCCAACGTTGGAAAAAATATTTTTAAAATACAAATTTTAGGCTCTTCATAAATATCAATATAACTTTTTAAAGAACACAATTTAAATTCGAAGCGTTCTTTTTTAATGCTCTTTCCTATAATCTTTTTTCGAGCTTTTTCAAATTTTTTTTTAGAAATTTTCTCTTCTTGATTCTGTTCTAAAATTGAATTATTAAATTTTGTAATTTTATAAAATTCATTGCAAAAACTTTGAAATTTAACACTATGATTTGAAGTTATTTGAGTATAAAAAGTTTCAAATTTAGAATTTCGAAAAGGTATATTATCTTTTTTTAAATTCTCTAAAAGAGTGCAATCAGATAGTAAAAAGTTTTTTTGAATTTCATAAACCATTAAAATAACCCTTAAAATATATGGGCTATTTTAACCTTATTTTGCTTAATGACACTTTTTACAACTATCAACATAAGCACAAACGGACAGATGATTGACGAGATTGCCTATCTTTTTTTCTAAATGCTCTTGATATTCATAAAGCTTAGCATCTTTAAAACTTAAATCCTCTATACCACCACATTTGGCGCAAACTACATGAATATGTTCTTCTTCATAAATATCGTAACAAGTTTTTTGATTTAAAACATTGATTTCAACAACTAAACCTTGTTCTTGTAAAGTATTAAGATTTTTATAAACCGTCGCTAAAGAGATTGAAGGGTATTCTTTTTTAATTTCTGCATATAATTCATCAATATTAGGATGCTCATGTCTTTTTAAAATTTTTAAAACACATAGTCTTTGCGGAGTAGCTTTTAACTCATGTTTTTTAAGCATTTGTAGTAATTCCATTGTATTTATTCCTTGCTTTTTTAAGTGGAAATAATAATAAAATTTTTATTAAAAGAAGTTTATATTAAATAATATTTTTTATTATTTAATGATAAAATTTTAAAACTTTCGTCAACAAACTATTGACATCTTTTTCTAGATTTTTTTCCACCTCACTTGTTTTTCCATGTTCAATAAATTTGTCTTCATATTCAAAGCTAATAACTTTTACATGCAAATCATATTTTTGTAAAAAATTATTAATTAAACTTTCTATACCGCCAATTTTAACATTTTCACTAAAAATAAACCAAATTTTACTTTTTTTAGCAAGCTCACGCAAAAGTTCTTCATCTAAAGGTTTAGCAAAAATTAAATCGATCAAATTAGCATTATTATTCATTTCTTGCAAGGCTCTTAAAACTTGCCACGCTTTTGCCACACCTTGTCCATAACCTAAAAAAGCAATTTCACTACTATTTTTTACAAGCCATTGTGCCTTACCAAGTTTTATCTCACAAGGATTAAATTCTTTATCCAAAATAAAACTCCCTCTAGGATAACGAAAAGCAATAGGTCCTTGATGTAAATAAGCGTACTCCATTATATTTTGCATCATTTGCTCATCTCTTGGGGCTAAAAGAGTGAAATTTGGCAAAGGAGCTAAAAAACTAAGATCAAAAACACCTTGATGTGTCTCCCCATCTTCACCTACTATCCCTGCTCTATCCATAGCAAAAACCACATTTAAATTCATAATTGCACAATCATGGATCACTTGATCATAAGCACGCTGCAAAAAGGTGCTATATATTGCAATAAAAGGTTTAAATCCTTCTTTTGCCATAGCAGCCATAGAAGTTACTGCATGCTGTTCTGCAATAGCCACATCCCAAAAACGATTTGGATATTTTTCTATAAGCTTATCAAGACCTGTTCCACTTGGCATAGCCGCCGTAACCCCAACAATATTTTCATATTTTGAGGCTAAATCAAGCAAATTCTTAGAAAAAATTTCAGTAGCAGATTTTTTAGTATCACTTTTTTTAACACTCTCTCCACTATCTATATCAAAAGCTCCCACCCCGTGCCATTTAGCATGTTTTCCTTCGGCTAAAGCATAGCCTTTACCCTTTATGGTTTGAGCATGTATCACACAAGGCTTTTGCATAGCTTTTGCTTGTTTTAATGCAGAAATAATTTCACCTAGATTATGTCCATCAATAGGCCCTATATATTCAAGCCCTAATTCTTCAAACAAAAGCCCAGGAGTAATAAGTTTGAAACTCTCTTCAAAACGCTTGGCCATATAAGTAGCACTATCAGGCAATATATCCAACATTTTAGCAATACGCTTTTTAAAACTTTGATAAAACTGCGTTGCCATAGCCTGAGAAAGATACTTTGAAATTGCTCCAATTGGTTTTGAAATACTCATTTCATTATCATTTAAAAGTATTACGCAAGGAAATTTAGAATCACCCAATTCATTTAAAGCCTCATAGGCCATACCCGCACTTAAAGCACCATCTCCAATCAAAGCAACAGGAATACGCTTTTCACCTTTTAAAGCAATGGCCTTACAAGCACCTACTGCCAAAGAAATAGAGGTGCTAGAATGCCCTGCTACAAAATAATCTCCCTCGCTAGGTTTTGTATAACCGCTCAAACCATTGATTTGTCTTAAAGTATCAAATATTTCTTCTTTTCCGCTTAAAAGCTTGTGTGTATAAGATTGATGTGACACATCAAAAATAAAAGGATCTTTTTTTGCATCAAAAACCAAATGCATTGCTATACTAAGTTCTACAGCACCCAAATTTGAACTTAAATGTCCACCATTTTTACTCACAACTTGTATGATTTTTTCACGTATAGATGCTGCTAAATTTTCTAATTCTTTTAAACTTAGCTTTTCTAACTCTTCTTGAGTATGGGCAAATTTTTTACTCATTATTCACCATTTTTTTAATTTTAGTTAGACGAGAGTTAAGATTGGACTCTATATTGCCTGCGTCACTTATAATAATAACACTTCCTTTACTAATTGCATCATCAAGACTTATTTTAATATGAGCATTCTGATCAAATTGCTCTTTTAAATACTCATAATCCTCTGCATTAACCTTAAGCTCAATTGCACTAGCACCCTTAAGCTCGCCGATTAAATCTTTGGCCAAAGCATAAGCTATCTTACTTGAATTTAGTTCAAGTTCTTTTAAGATTACTTCTTTAGCGATATCTATAGCAGTATCTGCTAATTCTTTCTCGTTTTTTTCTATAAAATTTTCAAGATTTTCACAAGCATTATCGAGCTTGGCTATACTTTTTAAATACTTATCTTTAAAATCACTCAATTCCTTTTGAAATTCTTCTTTTGCTTTCTCATAACCTTCTTTGGCAAATTTTTCTTTAGCATTTTCAAGTTCTGAATTTAAGCGGTTATTAAATTCATTCTCTTGACTTTCTATTTGCATTTGAAGTTTAATAATATTGCTTGACATTTCATCTGTTTTTTTAAGCAAATCTTCAACAAAACTTGGTTGAAATGTTGGAATTTGAGTTTCCATAACAGCTTGCGTAGGGGCAATAGCATGATTTTCTTCGACTGGTTTTTCATCATTTAAAGATATATTAGCATTTTCTTCATCTGGAGTTTGAGTATGTTTTTTTTCACCTGTATGATTATCAAATTCTGAAATAACTTTAAAACGATATCCTTCAACAACATGCTGATCAGAAGCCCCACCAGAAATTACATTGCTACGATTAACCATCTCTCACCTACTCTATCATTTCATCCGCATCGCCTGTTTGAACAAGACCTTGTTCTGCAAGTTTTTGCACCACTTCAACAACCTTTCTTTGTGCATCTTCAACATCTTTAACACGCACAGCACCCAAAAAACCCATTTCTTCAAGAAAAGCTTCGCTTGCACGCGTAGACATATTGGCTAAGAATTTTTGCTTTAACTCTTCACTTGCGCCTTTTAAACCTATCATTAAATCACGCTTATCAGCTACTTTTAAAATTTCTCTTATAGCTTGAGTACTAAGTTTTTGTATATCATCGAAAGTGAACATAAGCTCTTTAATAGTCTCTGCTAAGCGTTCATCACTTTGTTCAATATAAGTAATGGTTGATTTGCTTGCTTTTTGACCCAAACGATTAAGCACTTCTGCTACTGCTCTTGGGCCGCCCACTTCAACCTTATAAGAGGTAAGACTTTCAAGCTTGCTTTCTAGCACTGCAGAAACTCTTTTAATAATACTTGGAGAAATATCGCCAAGATTTGCCATTCTTATAACCACCTCAGCCCTTAATTCATCACTAAAATACTCTAAAGTTTCTGCCGCATGAATAGAATCCATATGTGCCAAAATAAGAGCGATGGTTTGTGGGTGCTCTTTAGTAATAAAGTCTGCAAGTTGCTGTGGTTTAATTTGCGCCAAATAAGCAAAATTTTGATTATTCTCCATACTTTTAGTGAGTTTTTCAAGAATTTTATTTGCAATCTCTGGCCCAAAAGTACGAAAAAGTATTTCTTTAGCATATTCCAAACCACCACTTTTAATATATTGATTTGATTGAAGCAGAGTGTAAAATTCTTCTAAAACTGCAGTAGCTACGGATCTATCAACATTTTTAGCCATAGCAATATAACGTGAAATTTCTGTAATTACATCAATTTCCATATGTGAAAACACAGAAGTTGTTGCATCTTCGCCAAGTTGTATAAGAAATATCGCCACCTTTTCAGGCATCGATAAATCATCATAGACCATTTTTTGTTCTTCACTTAGCTTTATCATCACATATCCTTTTCACCAAATTCACTATCGTTTTGAATTAAATTTTGCAAAAGTGCAGCAATTTCCTCGCTTTTATCACTTACCAAACCACGCAATTTTTCAAGCAAAACCTCATACTGGATAGAATCTTCATTGAAATTATCTCCGAAACCAAGTTGTTCTTCAACTTTTTTCCTTGCTGCATTCATTTTTTCCAAAGTATCTTCAACATCATCTAAAACAGCATTTGGACCTTGCTGCATTTCTTCTTGCGCTGCGACATCTTCAAGCATTTTTTGAGTAAATGGAGTAATAACTTTTTTGTAAAAAATAAAAAGTAAAATCGCTGCAATAAAATACTTAACCGGTGGAATAAACGGCTCAATAAAACGATTATAAAAAGTTTTAACTTTACTCTCAACTCTAATCGACTCACGATGAAATGGTAAATTTTGAACTACAACACTATCACCTCTAGTAGCGCTAAAATTAATAGTATTTTTAACTATACTCTCAACACTTGCAAGCTCTTCTTTGGTTAATGGAACATATTCGCTTTTCACATCCCCATTTTCATCAACCACATCTTGATATTTTCCATCTATAGTAACAGCTGCTGAAGTGCGTAAAACTGTTGCAAATTGTTTTTTGGTATTTGTAATAGTTTTAGAAAGTTCATTATTCGTAGTAACTTGATTTTTTTTATAAGTGTCAATTTGACCCTTATTGTCAAGTCCTTCAACAGGACCTATATTAGAAACAGCACCTGGAACACCCTGAATTTCTGGATCTTTTCTACCTGTTCTTTCCTCGTTTAAAGTTTGCTCGCTACGCACTATAGGATTTGGATCATAAATTTCACTTTGAGATTCTTGCTTGGAAAAGTCAAAATCTATATTTACACTCACTTTTACTTTATCCATACCACCTGCAAAAGGAGCTAAATTTTCTATAATCTTATCTTCTAAAGCTTTTTCTTGATCACTTTTAAATTTAATTTGCGCACGAACCAAATCATCTTCATATGCTTCTTGCTCATCTAAAGGCACACCACTTTGATCACTAATCTTAACATTTTCTTTAGTAAGTTTTGGAACCGCCGCTGAAACAATATTTTTTATACCATCAATTTGTTTTCTAGTAAGCTTTAAGCCTTCGCGAACATTAACAACAACTGAAGCTGTAGGCGGAATTTGCCTTTCGGTAAAAACACTATCTTTAGGAAATGCTATGTGTACAACAGCGCTACGAATAGGTTCTAAAGTCTCAATAGTTCTTGCAAGTTCGCCTTCTATGGCTCTTTGGTATTTTACCTTTTGTTCTTCATTTGTAGCTCCAAAAGCTTGAGTATCAAAAGCTTCAAAACCCACGCGACTATCTTTTATAAGACCTTCGCTTGCAATAAACATTCTTTGACGATAAACCTGATCTTGTGGAACTAAAATTTTATTTTCACTTTCTAATTTATAGGGAATATTATTTTGTTCAAGTTTAGCTACAATTGCAGCAGAAGAACTTGGACTTACATTTTCAACTAAAACTGCATATCCATTATTTGCATTACTACCACTTCCGCGAAATAAAGCTAAAAAAACCAAAAACCCAACCACCACTACAATAGATGCAGCAATCACTATACGCTGCTTGCGAGTTAAATTTTGATAAAGTTGCCCAATTTGATGAAACATATTTTTAAAATCCATTAATTCTCATCCCTTAGTTTGGCGAATTTTACATATTTTTATTTGATTTATATCTATCTTAAAATCTTATCAAATTCTGTAAAAAATCTTTCATTTTCATAAGATGTTCCTATAGTAATGCGTATAGCATTTAAACCATAGCTTTTTAAATTTCTTATTATTATACCCTTTTTAAGCAATTTTTCAGACAAATCTGTACTATTTTTTTCATCAAAAAAATAAGTGATGAAATTTGTATAACTATCAATGATTTTGATATTATGTTTTTTAGCAAATTCTTTATAAAGCTCCATTTGAGAAAAATTATTCTCTAAAGTTTTTTCAGTAAATTCATCATCATCCATTGCTGCAACTGCTGCTTTTAAAGCAAGATTGCTCACATTAAAAGGCGCACGAAGCTTGTAAAATGCACTAATAATACTAGCATCAGCTATGCCATAACCAATGCGTAAGCCTCCTAATCCATAAAGCTTGGAAAAAGTTCCCAAATAAAGTACATTGTCAAATTCTTTAATCAATTCACAAGGTTCTAAATGTTTTTTGCTATCTTTAAAACTTGCAAATTCATTATAAGCTGCATCAATCACAACTAAACAATCCTCCTCCACACCTTTAATAAATTTGGTCACTTCACTTGCATCCAAACACTCGCCTAAAGGATTGTTTGGCAAGCATAAGAAAATAAGTTTAATCTCATCTTTATGTATTTCATAAAGTTTTTTAAATTCATCTAAATTATGAGTAATGCTTTGAGTTTTATAGCACTTTGCACCGCATTGTTTGGCATAAATTTCATACATAGCAAAGGTAACTCCAGCTTGCAAAAAAGCATTTTTAGAATTTAACTTAGCATGTATAGCAAATTCAATCACTTGATCACTGCCTGCACCAATAATAATATTTTCATTTTGAACTTTGTATTTTTGAGCCAATATGCTTTTAAGTTCTATCATACTATCATCAGGGTAAAGATGAGCTTTGTTTGCATTTTGTCTTAAACATTCTATGGCTTTTGGTGGCGTACCAAAAGGATTTTCATTACTTGCTAATTTTATCACTTCTTTAACGCCATATTCTTTGGCAATAACTTCTATATCTTTTCCGGGTTCATAATTGCTTAAATGACTTAAAAATTCATTAAATTTCATCTTTTTCTCCTGATAAATAAGATCCAAGCCAAACAATCTCTTGTATATCTTTTAAAGCTTTTTTTACATTTTCATCATCAATATGCCCTTCAAAATCTATATAAAAACTGTGTAAAAATTCTTTTGATTTTACAGGACGAGATTCAAGCTTGGTAAGATTGATATTTTCTTTTTTAAACTGCTCTAATAAAAAGCTAAGCCCCCCAGGTTTATGTGCTGTGTGTGCTAAAATAGAAGTTTTGCAATTTGGTATTTTAGGATTTTTAATATCGCTTAAAATTAAAAATCTTGTTTTATTGGCTGCATTATCTTCTATTTTATCAAAAAGCACAGGCACATTATAAAGCTTAGCCGCTATTTTAGAGCAAATTGCTGCTGCATATTTATCTTGCGAAGCTAGATAAGCCGCATTAGCTGTAGATTTTGAAGGAACAAATTCTATAGCACTAAGTTCATGACTTTCTAAAAATTTACGACATTGATTATAACCTTGTGGATGCGAATAAATACGTTTGATTTCTTTTAAATTTTCATTAATTCCCACAAAAGAATGATGAATATCCATATAAATTTCACCAAAAATTTTAAGCTCATTATACCTACCTAGACAATCTAAAGTAATACCTACTGCACCTTCGGTATTATTTTCTATAGGCACAACACCGTATTTTGCTTCTTTGTTGCTTAACTCTTTAAAAACATCTTCGATATTAGCCAAGGCTATATAACGACTCATCGCTCCAAAACGACTTCTTGCTGCTTGATGAGTATAAGTTCCTTCAGGCCCTAAATAAGCTATAGTTTGAGGCATTTCTAAATTTCTTGAAACTGCAAAAATTTCTTGATAAATTGCCTCTATGGCATTTTGATCTAAAAGTCCTAAATTTGCATTTTTTAAACGATTGATAATGGCTCTTTCGCGCTCAGGACGATAAATACTTCCCCCGCTACTTTGTTTAAGCTCGCCTATGCTTTTAACATAAGTCATTCTTTCGTTTAAAAGTTCTAAAATTTTATCATCAACCGCATCGATTTTATTTCTAAATTCTTCTAAATTTAGCATTTTAGCTCCTTTAAAAACTCAAAAACACTAGGATAAACTCCATCAAGCAAATCCGTATCAAGCCCTTTTGTGTCGCTTATTTTGCCGCTTAAAACTAGTAAGGTTTTCATGCCGAGTTCTTTTGCCTTAAGCAAATCTCCTCTAAAATCATCACTAATGATTTTAATATCTTCAAAATCGATTTTTGAATTTTGTCTTCTTATCAAATTTAAAGCTTCTTTATAAAAAGCAATGCTAGGCTTACCCACAACCTCGTATTTAAAATCAATAGCATTTTTAAGCATAGCCATAATGCTACCTACACCAGGATAAGGCCTGCCATCTTTTTTATAAATGCTAGTTTCGTGCATAGCTATAAACCTAACTTCTCTTCTAGCAAATTCTATCATAGTGGCAAAATCTTTAAATTTAAAATCATCATAACTAGCTACAAGCACAGCACTAGGATTTACAAAATCAAATTCAAAACCAAGATTTTCAAGACTTTTTACAAACTCATCTGCACCAAAAGCCGCAACTTTACAAGGTTTTAAAAGGTGTTTTAAAACGCTAAAAGGATCAATATAAGCATTTTCTTTTATAGCCAATCCTTTTTGCTGTAATTTTTCTAAAAAATCAAGTTTTTTTGTATTGTTAGTAATAATAACATAAGGAAGATTTTTTGCATTTAAAAAATCGATCAATTCTTTAGCACCATGGATTAAACTCTTATCATGATCAGAAATTAAAGTCCCTTGAACATCTAAAAAAAACATTTTAAGCCTTTAAAAATTTCTCTTCTAAAGCGATTTGATCTTCAAAATTTTCTCTTTGACGGATCAATCTTACCTGTCCTTCTTCGAGGGCTAATTCGCAAACTTTATTACGAGTATTGTAATTACTACTCATGCTAAAACCATAAGCTCCAGTATTTTTAATAACCATTATATCACCACTTTGAGTGCTGGGTAAAGACCTTGCTTTAGCAAAAAAGTCTCCACTCTCACAAATTCCGCCCACAACATCACATAAACTCTCTTGAGCTTGATTATAAGGTAAGATTATTTCATGATAAGCCTCGTATAAACTTGGGCGTATAAGATCATTCATCGCTCCATCTACTACAACAAAACGCTTGATTTTATTTTGTTTTTCATAAAGCACTGAACAAACAAATTCTCCACTTTTAGCAACTAAATACCTTCCAGGCTCCATTCCTATAGTTAAATCAAGCCCATGAAGTTGTGCTAATACACCTTGTGCATAACTATAAAGATCAACTTCACACTCATCTTTTTCATAAGCCACACCCAAACCACCGCCTATATCAAAAAATTTAAGATCGATTTGCAAGGCTTTTAACTCTCTTACAAGTTTTGCAACGATGCCTGCTGCTTCATGAATAGGAGAAATATCTAAAAGTTGCGAACCTATATGAAAATGTACTCCAACGGGCTCTAAAAAAGATGAATTTTTTGCATAAAGATACATTTTTCTTGCTATGTCAATTTCAACACCAAATTTATTTTCATTTAATCCTGTAGAAATATAAGGATGGGTTTTTGCATCAACATTTGGATTAACACGAATGCTAATTCTTGCTTTTAGATTAAGTTCTTTAGCTACACTTTCTAAAAGCATCATTTCAGCTTCGCTTTCAAGGTTAATATATAAAATATCATATTCTAAAGCTTGTCTTAACTCTTCTTTGGTTTTTCCTACTCCACTAAAAATAATCTTATAAGCTTTTGCCCCTGCTTTTAAGGCACGCTTTACCTCGCCTATACTCACACAATCAAATCCACTATCTAAATTTGCAAGCATTTGCAACAAACTTAAATTTGAATTGGCTTTTACAGCGTAAAAAATTTGAGATTTTCTAGCCTTAAAAGCCTCTTTGAGATTTAAAAAACGCTCTTTTATGAAATCAAAATTGTAAATATAAAAAGGAGTATTAAATTCTTGCTTTAATTGTTTATAATCCATATTTAACCTTTAATTTTTATAATTTTACTACACAAAGCTTAATTTATCGATGCTTATAATACATATAAGCACTTAAACAACCCAAAATTATAATAGGCGCTACAATGCCAATTTCACTTGCAATCACACTATTTTCGCTTAATCTAGCAAGCAAAAACAAGACTCCCCAAATCATCAAAGTCGCTACAAAAGCTATAAAAGTTACAAAAGCAAGATTAAAAAATCTTGCTATTACAGGAAAAAAATAATACATAATAAGCATTAAAAATGGTGCAAAAAAAGGAGTAAAAACAAATTTATAAAGATTGATTTTAAGAGCATCTGTATTGACATTTTGTGCTTTAAAAAGCTCAAAACTTTCAAGTGCATCAGATATTGAATAATCACTATTACTAGCAACCCCTTCTATAATCTTTGGTTTAAAACCCTCAAGTGATTTAAGCTCGGAGAAATCTTGTATTTTTAAACCATCATTAGCAAGTTCATAGTTTTTAGGTAATAATGTAATATTACCATCTCGCAAAATCCAACTTTCACCTTCAAAATGAGCATTTTTAGCACTTACAAAAGAACTTAAATTTAAATCATTGATATTAAAAATTTTTATATTTTGAGCACTATTTTGTCCATTGTTTATCTTTGAAATATAAACAAAATTATTGTTAAATTTCAAAAACACTTCTCCACTTTGATTCATAATAGTGCCATTTTTTAAAATATTTCTCTTATAATCATTTGCATAAGCAAAAGAAGTAAAATTCAATCCTATATAAACACAACAAAAAAATAAAGCCCATAAAAAAGGAAATAAAATAACATAATTTCTGCTCAGTCCTAACGCATAAAGACTTACAAATTCATTTGCTCTGATCATAGAAATCAAAGAAACTACCAAGGCAAAAATCAAAGAAATGGGTAATACATAAGGCACTGCCGAGAAAGATAAAAACATAACATAAAGCAAATCAAGATTTGCGGCTTTTGGTAGATCTTTAAAATTTAAGAGCAAATCAATACCGCAATAAAAACCAAGTAAAGAAAAAAATATGATAAAAAAATTTTTTAGATAAATCCCTGAAATAAAACGAAAAAATATCCACATCTTAAGCCTTTAGGCTGTATTTGGATGATATAGCAGACAAATCATCATTTTCAATAAGCTCAAGCAAAGCTTTTTTTGTATGCTCTAAAACTTTGCTTAAGGTTATTTCTTCTTCGGGTTTAAATTTACCTAAAACATGGGAAATCACATTTTCACCCTTTCCCACTCCTATACGCACTCTTTCATAATCATTTCCACATAAAGTATCTATGCTTTTAAGCCCATTATGTCCACCACTTGAACCGCCTTTTTTAAAGCGCAAGGCTCCTAAATTTATATCTATATCATCATGGATAACTATCATTCTTTCGCATTTATAAAAATCATTCACTGCTTTTACACTAAGTCCTGAATTATTCATATAAGTGCTAGGTTTAAGAAGAAGTAAAGAAGAACCTATTTTAAAAAGTTCTCCTTTAAATTTAGAGTTTGTAAGATTTGTAAAATTGCTTTCTTTTAAAAGCAAATCAATTAGCATAAAACCGACATTATGACGGGTATTTTCATACTCTACGCCTATATTGCCAAGCCCTACGACTAAAATCATCTAGCTTTTTCTACACCTACAACCGCTACTCTATCAGCATCAATCATAGTTACTCCCGCAGGAACTACAATATCACGAACAAGTAAAGCATCACCCACATCAAGTTTACTTACATCAAGTTCGAAAAAATTTGGTAAATTTTCAGCTGCACATTTTACTTTTAATCTTCTTTTTGATTGGATTAAAACACCTTTATTTTTAAGACCTATAGCTGTTCCTGTGATTTTAACTGGAACCATGTATTTAGAAATCACACCTTTTTGTGCAACTTTTAAATCCACATGTTTAAGTTCTGCAGTTACAGGATCTTTTTGATAATCCACAACTACAACACTTAAAGTTTGAGAACCTACTTTTACATCAAAAATTAAAGTAGTTTTTTTACGAACTTCTTTAATAAACTCATTTACTTTAAAAGCGGCATTGATATTTTCTAATCCTTTTCCATAGATGTTTGCGATTAGATAACCATCTCTTTTTAAAGCTTTAGCAGCTTTTCTACCGATACTCTCTCTAACGATACCTTCTAACATCTTTTGTCCTTTCTTAAAAAATGAGCTTTGATTATATCTAATTTTGGCTTATGGAAAAGTAAATTTATAGCTTCTTTTAATTTCTTTAAGATATAATTTGTTTTACAAATATTATGTTAATTTAAGGCTTCATGTGAATGAAAAATTCAATATCAATATAGCTTGGTTTTTAATAATCTTAGGTGGGATTATAGAATGCTTTTGGGTAAGCGGACTTAAATATTCTACAGAAATTTGGCATTATATTTTAACAGCCATTGGAGTTTGTATTTCTTTTACTTGTTTTTTAAAAGCTTGTGAAAGACTTGAAGTAAGCATTACTTATAGTGTTTTTGTAGGCATTGGCACTATAGGAGTGGTTTTAAATGAAATGTTTATTTTTAACGAGGCTGTTTCTGTAATTAAACTTGTGCTTATAGCGATTTTACTTTTAAGCATTATAGCCCTTAAACGGGTAAGCAAGGAAGCTTAGTTATGGAATGGTTTTATTTGTTTTTAGCTACTGCTTGTGAAATTTTTGGTGTGCTGATCATGAAAGAACTTGTAAGCACTAAAAACAAGCTTTACCTTTTGGCTTTGATAGTGTGTTTTGGATTTTCTTTTACTTTTTTAAGCTTAAGTATGCAAAATATCGCTATGAGTGTTGCTTATGCTATATGGACAGGAGCTGGAACTGCTGGTGGGGTAATGATAGGAGTACTTTTTTATAAAGAAAGTAAAAGTTTTTTAAAACTTTTTTTAATCGCTGTGATTATTGCTTGTACAGTAGGTTTAAAATTTCTTTCTTAAGGATTTTTTGTGCAAATTTATGTAAGTGGAATACATACTGATGTAGGAAAAACACATTTTAGTGCAGCTTTTTGTGCGAATTTTAACTATGATTATTTTAAACTCATTCAAGCAGGAACTCCAACAGATAGCGAGTTTATTGCAAAATTTAGCCCAAAAACAAAGATTTTTAAAGAGGGTGTTTTTTTACAAACTCCTGCTTCTCCTCATCTTGGAAAAATCAAAGAAAAGCTTGATTATAAAGCCTTAGATATCATTTTACCAAAAAGTGAGAACCTACTTATTGAGCTTGCGGGTGGGCTTTTTTCTCCTATGGATGAAAATTACACTATGATTGATTTTGTGAATATTTTTAAACACCCTACGATTTTAGTAGCAAAATACTATCTTGGAAGCATTAATCATATTTTACTTAGCATTGAAGCTTTAAAGCAAAGAAATATCAATCTTTTAGCCCTTGTGATGATGGGTAAAAAAGATATCTTACAAGATGAATTTATAAAAAATTATGCAAAAATTCCTATAATCAATCTTGATTTTTTTGATGAAAATAGTATTTTAAATAAAGATTTTAAGGAGCAAATGCAAGAAATTTTACAACTTAAAATTCCTTAAAAATCTGCTCTAAACTTTCCACCACATAAACGATTTGTTCTTTTGTGATGATGTAAGGAGGCATAAAATAAATCGTATTTGCTAAAGGTCTTAAAAGCAAGCCTTTTTCTAAGGCTTTTTGAAATACAAAAAGTCCCATGCGTTCGTGTTTATGGCTTAAAATATCAAAAGCACTGATCATTCCACAAGTTCTAAAATTTCCTAAAAAATCAAATTTTTTAAGTTTGGAAAATTCTTGCTGGATAAAGGTACTTAAAATTTGATTTTTTTCTAAAATATTTTCATTTTCAAAGATATCTAAAACCGCATTAGCTGCTACACAAGCTAGAGTATTTCCTGTATAACTATGAGAATGTAAAAAGGCTTTTTGCTCACTATAGGGTGCATAAAAGGCATTATAAATTTCATCCTTTGTAAGCACTACAGAAAGAGGCATAAATCCTCCTGTAATTCCCTTTGAAAGACAGATAAAATCGGGGCTTTGTTTGCATTGATGTAAAGCAAACAAAGTTCCTGTGCGTCCAAAACCCACTGCAATTTCATCAAAAATCACTTGCACATTAAAAGCATGGCAAAGCTTGATCGCTTCATCGATAAAACCAACTTCATACATGTGCATATTTCCCGCACATTGCACCAAGGGTTCAAGAATAAAAGCACAAATTTCACTCGAGTGTTTTTCTAAAATATCTTTTAAAATTTCAAGCTCTTTAGTATAGTCTTTACCTTGTGGTACAGGAGTGCTTAAACACTCCAAAAGCAAGGCTTTGTAAGTATCTTTATAAAGTGCAATATCGCCCACACTTAAAGCCCCTAAGGTTTCGCCATGATAGGAATTGCTTAAAGATAAAAATTTATTTTTTTTCAAACCTTTATTTAAATGATAATGAAAACTCATTTTAAGTGCTACTTCAATGGCACTTGATCCATTATCCGCATAAAAACATTTATTAAAATCATGCCCCACTTTTTCACAAAGTCTCGTAGAAAGCTTGATGATAGGCTCATGTGTAAAACCTGCTAAAATCACATGTTCAAGCTCATCAACTTGTTTTTTGATGGCATTTGCGATTTTTTCATTACAATGACCAAAAAGATTTACCCACCAAGAACTCACACAATCCATATAAGCCTTATCATCAAAATCATAAAGCCACACGCCTTTTGCTGTTTTTATAGGGATTAAAGGTAGGGTTTCGTGATCTTTCATTTGTGTGCAAGGGTGCCAAATGTGTTTTAAATCGAGATTTTTTAAGATTTGATTTTGCATTATAACTTCTTTTTTAAAAATATTTTGGCAAAATAATACTTTAAATTTTTAAATTTACAGGAAAAAAATGAAGCTTGAAAAAATTTTGCAAGATCTAGAGCAAAATCACAATCTAAGAACTCTAACGCCTTTAAAACATGAAAATAAATTTGTTTATAAGCAAAATCAAAAACTTTTAAATTTAGCAGGAAATGATTATCTTTATTTGGCGTCTTCTAAAGAGTTAAAAGCTGAGTTTTTAAATACCTTAAAAGAGCAAGATTTGTTTTTTTCAAGTTCTAGTTCAAGAAGTTTGAGTGGAAATTTTGAAATTTATGAAGAATTAGAAAGTTTTTTAAAGACTAAATTTAAAGATAAGGAAATTTTACATTTTAATAGTGGCTATCATCTAAATATCTCTTGTATAGCAGCACTTTCTAGCGTTTCTAAAACGCTTTTTTTAGCCGATAAATTTATTCATGCAAGTATGATTGATGGCTTAAGACTTGGCGGGGCTGATTTTTTTCGTTTTCATCATAAAGATATGAATCATTTAGAGAGTTTAATCCAAAAACATTATGAAAATTATGAAAATATCATCGTTTTAAGCGAAGCTTTGTTTAGTATGGATGGAGATTTTAGCGATTTTAAAACTTTGTGTGAGCTTAAAAAGCGTTATGATAAAATTAAGCTTTATATAGATGAAGCACACAGCGTGGGTTGTTTCGATGAGGAGGGTTTGGGGCTTGTTAAAAAACTAGCCTTAGAAAATGAAGTGGATTTTTTGGTTTTTACCTTTGGTAAAGCCATTGCTTCCATGGGTGCTTGTATGATATGTGATGAAAAATATAAAAAATTTTTCATCAACAAAGCTAGAGCTTTTATTTATTCTACAGCCTTGCCACCTATTAATGTAGCTTGGACGCAATTTATTTTTAAAAAAATGCCTTATTTTAGGAAAGAAAGAGAAAAATTAGAGCTTTTAAGCACTTTTTTTAAAAGTAAATTGCAAGAAAAAAATCACACTGTTTTAGGCGATGCTTATATTATTTGCTTACTTTTAGGTGAAAATAAAAAAGCCTTAGAAATTTCACAAAAACTTCAAAAAGCTGGATTTTTTGCTCCTGCGATTAAAGAACCTACTGTGCCAAAAAATACAGCTAGAATTCGTTTTTCTTTGCACGCAGGACTTAACACAGAAGAACTTGAAAGGATAATAGAGCTTTTATGAAATATGAATTTTTATGCAAAAATCCTGATTCAAAAAAACTTATAGTGGTATTTGGAGGGTTTGCTTCACATCCTAGTCATTTTTCGCATTTAAAAAGCGATAAAAATGTGATTTTATTTTATGATTATGAAAATTTTGATTTAAATTTTAATTTCAAAGCTTTTGATGAGCTTTTTTTAATCGCTTTTTCTATGGGGGTTTGTGTGGCAAATAGACTTTTAAAAGAGCTTAATTTTAAACAAAAAATAGCCATAAATGGCACAAATTTAGGCATAGATAAATCAAAAGGAATTCATCTTACAATTTTTAAAAAAACCCTGCAAAATTTTAAATTAGAACATTTTAAAGAGGCTTTATTTAAAGAACGCAAAAGCTTAGCCAAAGATTTTATTTTCAAAGATGAAAAAGTTTTGAAAATAGAGCTTGAAAAACTTTTTGATTTTGCTTTAACAAAACAAGAAGAAAATTTGCTTTGGGATAAGGTTTATTCAAGCAAAGAAGATGAAATTTTTCCACCAAATGCTTTAAAAAATGCTTTTTCAAAACTTATTTTTTTAGATGAACCGCATTTTGCTTTTTTTCATTTTAAAACTTGGGATGAGCTTTGAATTTTTTAAAAGCAAAAGATTATGAAAAACATGCAAAAGTGCAAGATTTCATGGGTTTAAAACTTTGTGAAATTTTAAAAGATTTAAAAATTTCACATTTTGAAAAAGTGTTTGAATTTGGTTGTGGTAGGGGTGAATTGAGCAAAAAACTTCAAAATTTCATTACTTTTGATGAGTATGTTAAAAATGATATTTTAGATTTTAAAGAAAATTCTAATATTTTAATTTTTGATATGAACGAAATTGCAAAACAAGATTTAAGTAAAGAGAAATTTAATCTTATTGTTTCAAATGCAACTTTGCAATGGCTTGATTTAAAACGCATTTTACCAAGTCTTAGGGATATGCTAAATCAAAATGGGATTTTACTTCTTTCTACTTTTGCAGAACAAAATTTAAAAGAAATCAAACAAAGCACGGGTTTTGGTTTAAATTATTTTAGTTTGAATGAATTAGAGCAAATTTTTAAAGTCTATTTTGATGAAGTAAAAATCACTCAAGAACTCATAAAATTAAGCTTTGATAATGCTTTAGATGTTTTTAGGCATTTAAAATTAAGCGGTGTAAATTCTTTAGGATTTTATCCTTTAAATAAAAGTTTTTTAAAAGAATTTGAAGAAAAATTTCAAAACAAACTTACTTATCATCCTGTATTTATTTTATGCAAAAATGATATAAAATGAATTTTTTGTGTTATAATCCAAAAATTAAATTTTTACACAAGGAAAACTAAATGAAAAAGTTTGTAGTATTTTTTGGGATTTTGCTTTTTGTTTCGTGTTTAAATGCGCAAAATTTAAGTATTTTTGTAGCTTCTTCAGCTTCAAAGGCGATGAGTGAAGTTAAAGATGAGTTTTTGAAAACACATCCAGAAGATAAAATAGAATTGGTTTTTGGTGCTTCTGGAAAATATTATGAGCTTTTAAAACAAGGAAGAGAATTTGATCTCTTTTTTTCAGCGGATACTAAATATGCTAAGGCTATTTATGATGATAAAAATGCTTTAATAAAGCCAAAAGTTTATGTTTTGGGAGTTTTGGCTTTGTATAGTTTGGATGAAAATTTACTCCAAGGAGGCATTGAAAATTTAAAAGAAAAGGCAGGCAAAATCACGCATCTAAGCATAGCCAATCCTAAAGTAGCTCCTTATGGAGTAGCAGCTAAAGAAGTGCTTGAAAATTTGGATTTAAATGAGCTTCTTAAGGATAAAATCGTTTTAGGCGAAAATATCTCAGTGCCTGTTTTACATGTAGATAGTAAAAATGCAGATATAGCTATAGTGGCTTATTCTTTAGTTTCTCCTATCAATCATCCTAAAGGTAAAACAAGTATTATTAATCCAAAGTATTTTAGCCCTTTAGAGCAAAGTTATGTTATCACAAAATACGCTAAGGATAAAAAATTAGCCTTTGAATTTAGCGAATTTATTGGCTCTTCAAAAGCAAAAGAAATTTTTAAAAAATACGGATTTAGCACACCATGAACCTTATAAAAGGACAAATTTGTGAGCTTTTAAATCAAGAGGATATAGTTATTGTTAAAATACTTTCTAAAGAAGTGATTTTTAGTGTTTTAATGCTTGAATTAAAATCTTTAGAAAATTTAAAAATTGGTGCGAGTGTAGAACTTCTTTTTAAAGAGCATGAGCTTTGTTTTAGCACAAGTAAAACTCTTTTAAGTGTTGAAAATTCTTTTTTAGCTAAAATTACAAAAATTAAAAAAGGCAAACTTTTGTATCAGATATTTTTTGATTTTAAAGGTAACGAGCTTTCTAGCATCATCACCAAAGAAAAAGCTTTAGAACTTGAAATTTGTGAAAATCAAGAATGGCTTTGTTTTATAAAAGCAAATGATATTGTATTAAGGAGTCATAATGCTTGATCCAGCTTTTTTACAAACCCTTTATCTTACTTTTAAACTTGCTTTTATCACGACTTTTATTCTTTTTTTTATCGGTGTATTTTTAGCTTATTTGTTAAGTTTTGTGCGTTTTCCTTTTAAAACAATCCTTCAAAGCTTTATTTCTTTGCCTTTGATTTTACCTCCTAGTGTTTTGGGATTTTATTTGCTTGTAACTTTTTCGGCTAATAGTTTTTTAGGGCAAGTTTTAAAAGAATATTTTAATCTTTCTTTGGTTTTTACTTTTGAAGGTCTTGTTTTTGCTTCTTTGATTTTTTCTTTGCCTTTTATGGTAAATCCTTTGCAAAGTGCCTTTTCATCGATCAATCCAAATTTACTCGATGCTTCTTATAGTTTAGGTAAAAGTAAAATTTACACTCTTTTTAGAGTGATTTTGCCTAATTCTAAAGCAGGAATTTTTAGTGCTTGTGCGATGAGTTTTGCCCATACTGTGGGTGAATTTGGAGTCGTGATGATGATAGGAGGACATAAACAAGGTGAAACTTTAGTAGCTAGTATAGCTATTTATGATGAACTTGAAATCTTAAACTATAGCTTGGCACATCAATATGCTTTTATATTGTTTATTTTTTCTTTTTTAGTGCTTTTTAGTCTTTATTTTGTCAATAAAAAAATGAGTTTTCAATGATAAAAATTAATATCAATCATCCTATGAATACCGCCAAAGGAAGGCTGGATTTAAATTTTAAAAAAGATATAGAATCAGGAAAAATTACTGCACTTTTTGGCGAAAGTGGAACAGGAAAAACCACTCTTTTAAAAATCATAGCAGGACTTATAGAGCCTAAATTTGGGCGTATAGAAGTAGATAATGAACTTTGGTTTGATTCTTCAAAAAATTTTAGTTTAGCTTTGCAAAAAAGAAAAATTGGTTTTGTTTTTCAAGATTATGCGCTTTTTCCAAATATGAATGTAAAAGAAAATATCGCCTATGCCGCTAGTTCTAAGGCAAAGGTTGATGAGCTTTTAGCCTTAATGGGACTTGAAAATTTGGCTAAAATTTATCCTAAACATTTAAGCGGAGGACAAGCACAAAGAGTAGCTTTAGCAAGAGCTTTAGCAAGGGAACCAAAAATTTTGCTTTTAGATGAGCCTTTGAGTGCTTTGGATTTTAAAATGCGCGCCAATTTACAAGATGAATTGGCTAAAATTTTAGAGTATTTTAAGATAAGTACTTTATTGGTAAGTCATGATTTAGCTGAAATTTATAAGTTAAGTCATAGAATTTTAGAGCTTAGGAATGGAAAAATCATTAAGGATTTTCCTAAAAATGAATTTTTTACTCATTCAAGTATTAGTGCAAAATTGCGTTTGAGTGCAACTTTGTTAGAAATTAAAAAAAGTGATATTTTAGTGGTTTTAACCTTGCTTTTAAATCAAGACATTATTAAAATTACTCTTAGTGAAGAGGAATTTTTAAAAGCTTATCAAGATATAAAAATAGGCGATACTCTCATACTTTCAGTAAAAGCTTTTAATCCTATTATTGTTGGAAAAATTTAAGGCATTAAGTCTTTGATGTCTATACCAAATTCTTTAGAAATTTGATAAAGATGAGCAAGATTATAATTTGCTCCATGTTTTCTAGTTTCTATTTTTGCAATATAATTTGGTGATTTATGTCCTAAAATGCTAGCAAGCATTAGCTGAGATATTTTTCGCTTTTTTCTTTCTTTTTTAACTTTTTCTACAATTTTATTAAAAAAAATATCTAATTCTTGTTCCAATTTGAATACCTAAATTGTTATTTTTAGAATGATAAAAAAGCAAGTGTAAAATAACAAACACTTATAAGTGTTTGTTAAGCTTTAAGTCTTTATAATTGATTTTTCATTTTTAAAAAGGAGTTAATTGTGAAAAAAATATTTTTATTTTGCATTTTTTACACTACTGTTATATTTGCAAATCCCATGCCTTTTGGCTTAGAACTTGGTAAAGCTAATTTCGATGAAGTTGTAAAAAAATATCCGAACTTTTCAAATGCTGGTACTAGTATTTACACAGGGGGTAAGATTATTGAAGTAAGTTCAAGTGATTTTGAGCTTGAGGGTTTAAAAGATAAAGTTCTTTTTATTTTTGATAAAGAAAATAGATTAACACTAGTGCAATTAAAATTTCATAAAGATCGTTTTAATGATATTTTATCTTCACTTTCAAAATATAAAATTATCAAAAAAGAAGTACCTTATGTAGGTAATCGTTATGTAAAATTACAGGATGGAGATTGTAAAATAGAACTTGAATCACCTCATTTAAGTTTTGAGATGTATTTAACTTATAAAACTAATCAATTTGAAAAACTTTATAAAGACTATATCAAAAAAGAAAAACAAGAACGCAAAAATAAACAAAATTCTATACTTTAAGGAGAAATCATGAAAAAATCAATTTTTAAAATCACATTAAGTAGTGTTTTGGCAGCTAGTTTACTCACAGGTTGTTTAACAACTACTTTACAAACTAATGCAACAATGAGTCAAAGTATTTTTCTTGATCCTGTGGCTAAGGAAAAAAGAATTGTATTTTTAAATATCAAAAATACAAGCGGACATGATGTAAATTTAGAACCTAAATTAAGAAGTGCTTTGGAAGCTAAAGGATATAAAGTTATAGATGATCCTGATAAAGCAAATTATATTTTAAGTACTAATATTTTATATTGCGATAAAAAACAAGAAAATAATGCTGTAGGCAGTGCTGTTGCAGGAGGTGCTACGGGTGTGGCAGTTAGTGGCTATAATGGCGGCGGTGCAGGAGGTATGGTTGCTGCAGGTGCTGCAGGTGCTTTAGTAGGAGGACTTTTAGGAAAACTTACCGAAGATACAATTTGGCAAATGCAAGTAGATATTAATATCAAGCAAAAAGCTGATGGTAAAGTTTTAACTTCTAGTGGTAATGTTAGCGGACAAGCTAGCGTAAGAGATTCCCAAAGCTCAGGCTTTTTAAATAGCTTTGGCGGAAATGTTCGCAGTGATAAAGTAGGACATTTAAATTCAAATCAAATCAATAATACACAACAAACTTATGAAGGCAAATATATAGAAAAAAATACTATTATTTTTGCAGAAGCTGTGAAAACAGGACTTAAACTTCCTGAAGCTACGCCTATTTTAGAAGATAAAATTGCAAATCAGATTGCAGGATTATTTTAATTTGTTATGATTGCTAGATATTTTTCTAGCAATTCTTCCCTTATTTTAATATTTTTAATGTCCTTTATATCAACATTTAAAGCAAAAGATAAAATTTTGTTTTCAGTCTTTACAAATCCAACAATCCAAGCTAAATTGATATTATCATTAAAACCTGTTTTAGCATAAATTTTTTGGATTTTATCTTCCTTAAAAAGAATAATTTCTTTAACTTCTTCTTGACTTTTTTTGGAAAAAGGTAAAGAATTTTGCGAAAGTTTAAAAAGCAAATCAGCTTGATTTTTTGCAGAAATTTGTAAAGAATTATCCAACCAAAAGGTATCGATTTTTGAAATTTTTGTATTTCCATAAGAAAGTTTATTTAAGCCTTCTTGCATGGTTTTAAGTCCTATTTTTCTTGCCAATTCTTTAAAAGCAGGCACTTGAGAGCGTTTTATGGCTGAGCTTAAACTAGCATCTTGTTTCCAAGAGGACAAAAATACTTTTTCGCCCTTATAATGATAAAAAATTTCCTTTGTATCTCTAACTACACCATTATCAAGTGCAATTAAAGCATTAAAAATTTTAAAAGTTGAAGCAGGAGAAAAGGCTTGTTTAGCTCTTTTAAAATCATTACTTGCATAATGTTTTCCATCAAAAGTTATAAAAACTCCACTTGTATTGCAATCTTTAAAAAAATTACCAAGTATTTTATCCTCTCCAATGGCTATATTCAAAAACAATATAAATACAATAAAATTTCTCATTGCTCTTTATATTTTGATAAGACTTTTCTCATTGCTAAACTTGCTAAAGCCAAACCAAAAGAAGCTGTCACACCCATAAAAGAACCTAAATCTTTACAATGTGCTTCTTCGTCAGAAAATACCACATCAAAATTTCCCTTAAAGCCTGATTTTCTAAGTTCATAACGAAATTTTTTCGCTAAAGCATCACCGTGAGTTTTAAAAATACTTGTAGTTTTAATGCGTGTTGGATCAAGCTTTCTAGCTCCACCTGTTGAAGAGATAAAAATTTGTTTTTTAAAATCTATAAGATGAGCCAAAGCTACTTTTGCAGGGATATCATCAATGGCATCTATGATAAGATCAAACTCGCTTAAATCAAAATTTTCTAAAAAATCTTCATCGATTTTGCTGACTATACCTTTAGCCTTATAAATTCTTTCAAATACTTTAGCTTTTTCTTCGCCTATATTTTCGCTATGAATTTGGCGATTTTGATTGGTGATTTCAAATTTATCCGCATCGATTAAAGTAAGGTTTTTAAAACCGCTACGATAAAGTGCATCAACGCAAATTCCACCCACTCCACCAAGTCCGCAAACCAAAACTTTTGTTTGTGAAATTTTTTGAAATTTTTCTTCTCCAACTAGCCATTTTATACGTGTAAATCTATCATTCATCATTTGCCTTTAACCATTTTTTAACTTTTTTCATTTTTTCATAAGCTGTAAGATCCAGCATTATAGGGGTTATTGTAGCGTAGCCTTTTTTAAGTAAGACAATATCGCTATTTTTCTCATCTTCAAAGTCTAAATTCGCTGCTGCAAGCCAATAATACTCAACTCCTCTCGGATTGACATTTGAGTGGGCTTCAAAATTATAAACCCTTTTGCCTGCTTTACAAATTTTAATGCCTTTGATTTTTGATTTTGCAGGAAAATTGATATTTAAAAATTCTTTTTTTTCCAAAGGAAAACCTTTATCAAAAATATTTTGAATGATTTTTTTGGTAATTTTTAAAGCATTTTTATAGTCTAGTTCTTTTTCGCTTTTTTTATAAAATTGAGAAAGAGCGATAGCGGGAATTCCTTGTAAAACCGCCTCCATAGCTCCTGCACAAGTTCCTGAGTAGGTAATATCTTCACCTACGTTTGCTCCTTTGTTAATCCCACTGATTACAAGATCAGGCAAGCGTGTTTTATAAAGTGCGTGAAGTGCAAGATAAATACAATCTGCTGGAGTGCCATCATCAAGCTTGTAAAATCTTTTTCCTACTTTAACAAAACGCAAAGGTTTGGTTAGGGTTATGGAGTGTGAACAAGCTGATTTTTCACTAGCAGGAGCTACTATGGTGATCTTGGCTTTAAATTCTTTTTTTAACATCTTAATGAGTTTTTTAAGTCCTTCGCTTTCATAGCCATCGTCATTAGTGATAAGAATTTCTTTCATTGCTTTTCCTTGCAAAAGATAAAATTTGGATTTTAACATATTTTTTTAAAGCTTCATAGTATAAAAATTTTAATTTTAAATTATATAAATTTCGTATTATTTTTAATTATTTTTTTATTTTATATCGATTAATATTATTTAAACTATAAAAATATAAAGTTAGTAAGGAGGGTTTAAATATGTTTGATTTTTTCAAACCTAAGGCAAAAGCTATGAAATTTCCTAAAGAGGAAATTTTACCTAGATATTACAAAATGAGAACTTGGAGTTTAAGTGGGGTTTTTATAGGATATATGGGATATTATCTTGTGCGAAATAATATCACTCTTTCAACTCCATTTATACAAAATCAACTTGATCTCAGTAAATCAGACATCGGAACAATCACAGGCTCAATGCTTATAGCTTACGGGATTAGCAAGGGTGCAATGAGCGTTATAAGCGACAAAGCTGATCCTAAAAAATACATGGCTTTAGGTCTTATTTTATGTGCTCTTGTAAATGTTTTACTTGGTTTTTCAAATTCTTTTTACGCTTATGTAGGTTTTGTTATCGCGCTTGGGGTTTTTCAAGGTATGGGGGTAGGTCCTTCTTTTATCACTCTTGCAAACTGGTATCCTAAAAAAGAGCGGGGAATTTACACGGCCGTTTGGAATATCTCACATAATATAGGAGGCGGGATAGTTGCTCCTATAGTTTCGCTTTCAGGTTTTGCTTTGGCAGCATTATTGGGTGTGAGTATGGCGGATTTTAATGAAACATATTGGCACATGAATCATTTTTATGTTCCTGCTGCTTGTGCAGTTATCATCAGTCTTTATGTGCTTTATGCAGTTAAAGGAAGTCCTAAAAATGAAGGTTTGATTGATATTACTGAAATCAATGAAATGCGAGGGATTAAAACAGAAGAAATCAAAGCTGTAGAAACTCCAAATTTAAGCAGTTTTGAAATTTTTTATCGTTATGTGCTTAAAAACAAAAATGCTTGGTATGTGGCTTGGATGGATACTTTTGTTTATATGGTGCGTTTTGGGCTTATTTCTTGGCTTCCTATTTACTTGCTAGAAACAAAAGGCTTTAATAAAGAACAAATGGGTATTGCCTTTTGGCTTTTTGAATGGGCTGCCATACCTTCTACTTTACTTGCAGGATATATTTCAGATAAAATTTTTAAAGGCTATAGAATGCCTCCTGCTATAGGTGCTATGGTGATTATTTTCTTTATGATTATTGGATATTTTACTTCAAATAATCTTTATATGGTTATTTTCTTTGCAGCTATGGCGGGGTGTTTAGTCTATATACCACAATTTTTAGCAAGTGTGCAAACTATGGAAGTCGTTCCTGCTTTTGCAGTAGGATCTTGTGTAGGACTTCGTGGCTTTATGAGTTATGTAGTCGGCGCTTCACTTGGAACAAAAGCTATAGGTTGGGCTGTGGATTACTATGGTAGTTGGAATGCTGGTCTTATCATGCTCCTTAGTGCTTGTATTCTTTGTATACTTTGTTCTACTTTATGTCATTTTAGCACTAAAAAGAAGTATCAATAACAATTTTAACTTTTGCTTGCAAAAATACCAAGCAAAAGTTAGATTTTAATAATATTTTTGTTACATTATAACTATTTATTAATATATAATTTCTAAAATCTCACCTTCAATCAATAAAAATTTATCATAAAAGGAAATACTATGAAAAAAAATTATTACTTTATTTGGTGCATGTGCCTTAGCTTTTAGTATGGCAAATGCAGATGTAAATCTTTACGGACCAGGTGGCCCACACACGGCCTTAAAAGATATAGCAAACAAATATAGCAAAAAAACAGGCGTTAAAGTAAATGTAAATTTTGGTCCTCAAGCGACTTGGTTTGAAAAAGCTAAAAAAGATGCAGATATTTTATTTGGCGCTTCAGATCAATCGGCTTTAGCTATAGCGAGTGATTTTGGGAAAGATTTTAATGTGAGTAAAATCAAGCCTTTGTATTTTAGAGAAGCTATCATACTTACCCAAAAAGGCAATCCTTTAAAAATCAAAGGTTTAAAAGATTTGGCTAATAAAAAAGTAAGAATCGTTGTACCTGAAGGTGCTGGAAAGAGCAATACTTCTGGAACGGGAGTTTGGGAAGATATGATAGGTAGAACTCAAGATATAAAAACCATACAAAATTTTAGAAACAATATCGTAGCTTTTGTTCCAAATAGTGGAAGTGCAAGAAAGCTTTTCGCACAAGATCAAGCCGATGCTTGGATCACTTGGATTGACTGGTCAAAAAGCAATCCTGACATAGGAACTGCCGTAGCTATAGAAAAAGATTTGGTTGTTTATAGAACTTTTAATGTGGTAGCTAAAGAAGGTGCGAGCAAAGAAACACAAGATTTTATTGCTTATTTAAGTTCTAAGGAAGCTAAAGAAATTTTTAAAAAATACGGCTGGAGAGAATAATCTTCATACACGCTTTTTAGCGTGTATTCTTCCATAACTTCTTTTAATTAAGCCAAAATAAGATAAAATGTTTAAAATATTTTATCGGAAAATGTGAATGATTTTTGAAAAACAAGAGTATCAAGTTAAGTGCATAGATAATATTATCACACTTTTAAAGAATTTTGATTTTAAAAGACAGGATAATTTAAAAGAATGTTTGAAAGAATTTTATAAAAACACCTTTTTACCAGTGCAAAATATAAGTGATAAATTAAATTTAGATATTTTAATGGAAACGGGCACAGGTAAGACTTTTACTTATTTAAATTTGATATTTGAACTTCATAGGCAATTTAAGCAAAATAAATTCATTATTTTTGTTCCAAGAAAAGCAATTTTAGAAAGCGTAAAACAAAATATAGAACTCACAAAAATTTATTTTTATTCAGAATATCAAAAATATTTAAAAGCCTATTACTACTCAGATGGTAAGAGTCAGAGTGCTATTATTAATCACTACATTAACAATAAAGATGAGCTTTCGGTATTGGTTTTAACCAATAGTGCTATTGATAAAAAAACCAATTTGCTTAATCAACAAAATGAAAGTTTATTTAAAAGTTTATCTGAATTCAAAAGCATTTTTGAAAATATCATAGATTTAAAACCTATTAGTATTATTGATGAGCCTCATTTACTTAAAGGAAAGGCTTTTAATGAATATTTTTCAAAAATAAATTCACTTTATTTTCGCTTTGGGGCGACTTTTCCAAAAGAAAAAGATTATGAACTTAGCAATATGATCTATTGTCTTGATTCTATATCTGCTTTTAAAGAATATCTTGTAAAACAAGTCAAAGTACATACTTTAGGAGTAAATACAAACAATATTTTTCTTAAAGAGTATAAAAATAAAAAAGCAATTTTTACCTATACTTTAAATGGCATAGAAAGAGAAGAAACAATAAAGTTACAAGATAGTTTTTCTCTTTTAAATAATGCCATTTTAACGCAAGTAAAGGATAATAAAGCTTATTTTAATGATGAAACTACTATCGAGAAAAAAGAAAGTTATGTTTTAAACAATGATGAAATTAAAGAACTTTTAAAAAAAGCGATTGACTTGCATTTTGAAAAGGAAGAAAAACTTTTTAAAAAAGGTATCAAAGCTTTAAGTTTGTTTTTTATCCCGAACATCACAGATTTTAGGGGCGAAAGTCCTTTTATTAAAAATACTTTTGAAGAACTTTACAAAGAAAAACGCAAGGAAATTTTAAAGCTAAATTTAGATGTTCGATATAAAGAATATTTAGAAAAAGACTTTGATGAAGCAGGAAATTTAAGAGTTCATCAAGGCTATTTTAGTGGTGATAAAGGAAGTCCTGATGAAAAAGAAGCTAATGGAGTAAAGCTTATTTTAGAAGAAAAAGAAAAATTACTTTCTTTTGATACTTCTTTGCGTTTTATTTTCAGCGTTTGGGCTTTGCAAGAAGGCTGGGATAATCCAAATATTTTTACTTTAACCAAACTTTCAAATTCTTCTTCTCAAATTAGCATTCATCAACAAGTGGGGCGTGGTTTAAGACTTTGTGTTAATAATAAAGGCAAGAGAATTACGCATAATTATTTAGATTTTGATGACAATCAATTTTATGATATTAATTATCTTGATATTTTAGTGAGTGCAAGAGAAGTTGATTATATAGAAAATTTGCAAAAAGAAGTTTTAGATTCTAGTTTTAGATTTAATAGTCAAACACTAGAAAAAAACTTTCTTGAGAATTTATTAAATGTAGATTTAGCTAGTGATTTAATTTATCTTTTAAAAAAATCAAAATTAATTTCTTACAATGAAGAACAAAGTAATTATAAAATCTTATCTCCTATATATGAAAGTATAAAGGATAATGAAGAGTTTAAAGAACTTTTAGGCGATAAATTTGATAAATTCTTAAATATATTTAAAGAAAATTCAAACAACACTCATGAGCAAATCATCAATGCTAAAAATCAAGATAATAAGGTCAAAATAAGAACGCATTTAGCCAAAGATTTTAAAGAGCTTTGGGAAAAAATTAATAAAAAAGCACAAATAATTTATCAAAACATAAACGAACAAAGTATTATAGATGAAGTTATACTAGCTTTTAATGCTTTAAATATAGAAAAAGAACGCGTGTATTATGAAAGAAAACTTTTTGACGCTAAGCAAAATTCTATCATCACTGAAGAAATTAAAACCTTGGAAGAAATTGATTATAAAAAAAGCCTTTACCAAGAAATACAAAATTTGCTTTTAAATTTCAGTAAAGATGAAAAATTTCCTTTAGTATTTTTGCTAAAAATTTATGAAAAACTTGATAAAACTAAATTTGAAAACTCTCCAAAAAAAGCTTTTAATAGCCTAAAAAACATCATCAAAGATAAAATTCATCATAGTTTATTACACTCTATAAATTATGAATTTTCTCTTCATGCTTTTTCAAATTCTTATGAAAATTTGATAGAAAATGGTGAATTTAAAGAAAGTATCGCTATGCAAAAATTAGGGCGTTACAAAGATGATGAAAAGCCAGCTAAAAATTATCTTTATGAAAGTGTGATTTATGATTCTAATATAGAAAAAGAAATCATCAAAGAAAATCATGAAATTATTGAAACTAAAACGATAAAAGTTTTTGCCAAATTACCAAAGTTTAGCATTCCTACACCTTATAAAAACTATGAACCTGATTTTGCTTATTTTTTAGAAGATCAAAAGGGTAAAAAAATCTTTTTTGTATGCGAAAGCAAAGGCTATGATAAAGAAAGCGATATCGCATTAAATGAAAGAAAAAAGATAGATTATGCTAGAGTGTTTTTTCAAAAATTAGATGAGAATTTAAAAGATGAAAATATAAAAATTATTTTTAACACAAGGATAAATAAACAAAAATTAATTCATTGTATCAATGAAGTTTTAAAGGAAAATAATGCTTGATATAAATAAAATCAAAAAAGAAAATTTAATCAACACAAAAGAAAATAAAAATGAACTTTTAGAGTATTTAAAACTAAATTTCCCACAAACCATAAAAGATGGACAAGTCGATTTAAAGGCTATTGCTATGCTTTTAGGCTTAAATAATAAAGAAATTAGAGGTTATGAGTTAAGTTTCACAGGCAAAGCTTTAGCAAATGCTCTTTATGATACTCCAAATACTAAAGAATTAAAATTTCATAAGAGTTTAAGCAAAAACTTTGAAACTACTAAAAATGCTATCATAAAAGGGGATAATCTTCATGCCTTAAAACTTTTAAAATCCGCTTACTATGAAAAAATAAAAATGATTTATATCGATCCGCCTTACAATACTAAAAATGATAAATTTATTTATAATGATGATTTTGTAAAAGAGCATAAAAAACTTTTAATAGAAGTTGGACTTTTAGAAATCACAGAAGAAGGTGAAGAAATCAGAAGTGAAATTTTAAATTTTTTCATCAATACTAGGGGCGATAGAAGTCATAGTGCATGGCTTGGCTTTATGCTACCACGCCTTAAACTTGCTAGAGATTTGCTAAGAGAAGATGGAGTGATATTTATAAGCATTGATGATAACGAACAAGCAAATTTAAAGATTCTTTGTGATGAAATTTTTGGGGAAGAGAATTTTGTGGCAAATATTGTTTGGCATAAAAAAGATAATGCTTCATTTTTAGGTAAAAATATTGTAGATTTAATTGAATATATTTTAATTTATAGAAAAAGTGAAACTTTTGAAGGTACAAGAGATGCACTTATTGATCCAAAAGGTCATAGAGAGTTAATTATAAAATCATCTAATGTAAGTGAAAGAATTTTAGATAAAAATTTTTGTATATTTGAAAATGGAAAATTTAATGGTTTATTAAAAAGGGGTGAGTATGGATCAAAACAATTTAATATAGAAATTTTAAAAGATGTAGAGATAACAAATGGAATTGCTAAAGATGATATTCAAATTAAAGGTAGATTTTGCTGGTCTCAACAAAAAATTGATGATGAAATAAAACAAGGTGGAAAAATTGAAATTAAATCTATAAAAGGAATGAAACCTATATTTTATAAAAATTTTGGCAAAGACATCCCCTTCCGTCCTATGCGAAATTTATTAAGCAAAAAAATAGAAGAGGATGTTTATACAAATAATGATGCTGCAGAAGAGATTAAAAAAATTTTTGAACTCCCGATTTTTAACTATTCAAAACCTTCAAAATTAATTAAAAAATTTATAAAAAATGTTACTAAAAACGATGATATTATCCTAGACTTTTTTGCAGGTAGTGGCACGACAGCACAAGCAGTAATGGAACTCAACGCAGAAGATAATGGAAATCGTAAATTTATTCTAGTGCAACTTGATGAAAAAATCGATGAGAATAAAAGCAAAGTGACTTATGATTTTTGTAAAAATGAACTAGGAAGCGAAAACCCAGTTATTAGCGATATAACCATTGAAAGAGTTAAAAGAGCGGGTGAGAAAATTTTAAAAGAAAATGGGGATAAAAATTTAGATTTAGACTTTAAAGTATTTTCTCTTGTAGAAAAACCTGAACTAACAAAAGATGATTTAAATGCTTTAAATTTAAAATATCATGAAAATTTAAGCCCTTATGAGAAAGCTTTAAATTTAGCCTTGCTAAATGGTAAGACTTTAGACAAAGACTTAAAAATGATTTTAAAAGATAAACTTTATGAGTGCGAAGATTGTCTTTATATAGTAAATTGTGATGATGAAGTTTTAGAATTTTTAAGAAAAACACAAAATGAAAATGTGTATATTAATGGATATGATGATATAAATTTAGAAGATTATTTAAACCTAGAAAGCTTTTTAAAAGAACGTTTAAAAGTGGTGTATTAAGGAAAGATTATGAAAGTAAAGTTAAAAAATGTTGGAATGCTCGATGAGGCAGAATTTGAAGTAGGAAATATTACTTTAATTTGCGGTGAAAACAATACCGGAAAAACTTATGCTACTTATAGTTTGTATGGTTATTTGGATTTTATGAGAATTGTTAGAGAAAGTTTTTTTATAAGAAAAAGAAGGCTTTTTGATGATGAAAATTTAAATAATGATATAAAAGATACACAAGAGATAAAATTAACTTATGTAGATATTAAAAACAAATTAGAACATCATATAAAAATTAAAACAAAATTATATTCTCATCGCATACTTGTTAAAGTTTTAGCAGGTAAAAATGAAGATTTTGTAAATGCAGAATTTAATGTAGATATACAAATTTCTTTAGAAAGTGTTAAACAAGCTATAAAGCAGTATTTAGAAAATTTAAACTTAAACAATAAAGCAAAAGCTAAACATATAATTTATGATGATGGTATAGGTTTTTCTAATTTAAATAAACTTGAATTTAGAGAGTATTTAGAAATATTTTTTGATAATTTATTAAATTATATTTTAATAAAAAATTTTATTTTAAGTGTTGAAAGAACTGGTGCTTCTATTTTTCAAGGAGATTTGGATTTTATTAAATTAGCAAAATTAGAAGCTATGCAAAAAATGTTAAAAGAAGAAGATATAGATTTGTTTGAATTTCATAAAAAAATAGAAGAGAAAAAGAAACTTTATCCAAAACCTGTAAGAGATAATATAGATTTTATAAGAGATATACCGCAAAAATCAAAATTCGAAAGTATGTTTAAAAAAAATAAAGATAAATATAAAAATATTTTAGATTTATTGGGAAAGATAGTAGGTGGAAAATATAAAGCTACAGAGTACGGCATTTTATATCAACCAAAAGGTAGTAAGAAATATTTTAATATAGAAGTAGCTTCAAGTTCTGCTAGATCTTTATTGATGTTATATTTTTATATTTTACATGAAGCTCAAAAAGGTGATATTTTGATGATAGATGAACCAGAGCTTAATCTTCATCCTAAAAATCAAATTTTATTAGCAAGGCTTCTTGTTCTTTTGGCAAATGCAGGTATTAAAATTTTTATTACTACTCATAGCGATTATATAGTTAGAGAGTTAAATAATTGTATTATTTTAAACAATTTTGCAAATGAAAAGATAAAAGAAAATTTTAAAGAATATGATGATAGTTATAAATTATCAAAAAAAGATGTAAATGCTTATATTGCGTTTTATGACAAAAAAAGCAAAAAAAATACATTAAAAAAAGTAGATATAAGCAGTGAAAATGGCATAGATATGGAAACATTTAATGATATTATCAAACAAACTATAAATATAGATGAAAAAATGGCTAGTATGTTTATGGAAGATTAAAATGGATAATAGTCTTAAAACATTTAAAGAAAGCATAAATCAAAATTTACTTTGTGAAAATATTAAAGAAAGAAATGATGGAAGAACTAAAATTCTAGGTGTAAATTTTACTAAAAACAATGAAGATTTTATAGTAATTAGACAAGAAAATCACTATAAAAGCCAACATACTTTGCTTAATTATTCCAATGAAGAAGATTGGTTGCACAAAACTAATTTATCTTGTGATTTTATAATAGTTTATTCTAAAAATAATAAGGTAAAAATTAGTTTTTGTGAAATAAAAAGTAGCAATACTGACTTAGAAAAAGCAAGATGTCAAATATTATATTCTAAATTATGGCTTGAATATCTTTTTAAATGCTATAGCTTTGCACATAAAGTAGATATAGATTGCTTTACTAAAGCTCTAATTGAAAGTAAATATTTTATGTTATATCCTAGAATAAATAACGTTAATTTAAAAAAAACTATCGGAAAAGATAATAAAAGAAAATATAAAGAAATAGTAATACAAGATTGTTGTTTATCTGAAAAACATTTTAATGTAAATCCTTATAATTTTATTTAGGAATTTAAATGAAAACCTTTTTAGTTTGTGCTTTAGAGCCTTCAGCAAATTTGCATTTAAAAGAAGTTTTAAAAGCTTATAAAAAAGATTTTGGTGAATTTGAGCTTCATGGGATTTATGATGAGAGTTTATGCAAAGAATTTGATTTAAATTCTAAACCACTTTATAGCTCACATGAATTTAGTGCTATGGGTTTTATAGAAGTTTTACCTTTGATTTTCAAAGCAAAAGAAGCTATAAAAAAACTTGTAAATTTAAGTTTTACTCAAAAAATAGATGGGATTTTATGCATAGATTCGCCCGCTTTTAACATACCTTTTGCCAAGGCTTTAAAAAAAGCAGGTAGTAAAATTCCACGCATTTATTATATTTTACCTCAAGTTTGGGCATGGAAAAAAGGTCGCATACCTATCATAGAAAGTCATTTTGATATTTTAGCTTCTATTTTACCCTTTGATAATCAGTTTTTTAACAAAAGCACTTATGTAGGCCATCCACTCTTAGATGAGATAAAAGAATTTAAAAATCAAGAAGATATTAATCATACACTTTCAAAAAAAGATGATGAAAAAACTATAGCCTTTTTACCAGGTTCAAGGCGTAGTGAAATTAGGCGTTTGATGCCTATTTTTAAAGAACTTTCTCAAAAATTTAAGGGTGAAAAAATTCTTTGTGTTCCCTCGTTTAATCTTGAAAAATTAGAAATTTATGGTGATATTAGCGAATTTAAGATAGAAAGCAACACTCCAAAAGTGCTTAAAAAAGCTGATTTTGCTTTTATTTGTAGCGGAACAGCTACTTTAGAAGCAGCTTTAGTGGGAACTCCTTTTGTTCTTACTTACAAAGCAAAAGCGATTGATATTTTTATCGCAAAACTTTTTGTAAAATTAAAACACATAGGACTTGCAAATATTTTTTGTGATTTTGCTAAAAAAGAAGCTTTAAATCCTGAATTTTTACAAGATAAAGTCAATGTTTTAAATTTATATGAAGCTTATAATAAATATGATTATAAGGCATTTTTTGCTAAAGTTGATTTTTTAAAAGAATATTTACAATTTGGAAGTGCTAAAAATTTAGCAAAAATCCTAAGCGAAATATAAAAGGATAAATCATGCAAAAAGAACCAATGAGTCAATTTGGCTATGATAAATTAGCCGCAGAATTAAAAGATTTAAAAGACAATCAACGCCCTGCCGTTGTAATAGAAATCGATACAGCAAGGAGTCATGGGGATTTGAAAGAAAATGCGGAATACCATGCTGCAAGAGAAAAACAAGCTTTGATAGAAAGTCGTATTGCAGAGCTTAGTGACTTGCTAGCAAGAGCTCAAGTGATCGATCCTTCAAGCTATGAACATGATAGTGTGAAATTTGGCTCAAGTGTTGTGATCATGGATTTGGATACAGAAAAAGAAAGCAAATATACTCTAGTAGGAATTTGCGAAGGAGATTTAGATAAGGGTTATATTTCCATCGCATCTCCAATAGCAAAAGCTATGCTTGGGAAAAAAGAAGGAGATGATTTTAAAGTGCGTTTGCCAAAAGGTGAGAGTGAATTTGAAATCCTTTCTATAAATTATGAGCCTTTGAAATTTTAAGGATAAAAAATTTTACTACAAAATGGAGCGATTTTAATCGCGGATGCTCATGAAAATGAACAGAGAAAGGGATTTTGGAAATTTTTACAAATCTTAAAAAAAGGTAAAATTTCCACCCCTCAACTCATACTTATGGGTGATATTTTTGATTTACTTATAGGTGAAATCTCTGCTACACATGAATTTGCTAAACCTTACATAGAACTTTTAGAAGAATTGGCCTTAAAGATTGAAATTATCTACTTAGAAGGCAATCATGATTTTAATCTTTCTTGTTTTTTTAAAAGGGTAAAAATTTTTAACTTACAAAAGCAACCCATAAAGCTTAATTTGCATACAAGTAAAGGTAATAATCTTGTTTTAAATAACGCTTTTATAAAATTAGCTCACGGAGATATTTTTTTACCACCTCTTTTACAATTTACTCTTAAAACATTAAGAAATCATTATTTGCTTATATTTTTGAATTTTTTAAATATTATTACTCGTAATTTTATTTCAAATAAAATTCTTCAAAATCAAAACAAAAAAAACCTTTTTTATCAAATAAAAGATTTTGAAAATTTAGCAAAAAAAAGATATCAAAGATATGAAAATTTAGGATTTTGGGTATGTGAAGGACACTATCATCAAAATCATCAAATCAACAAAGAAAACATTAAATATCTTAACTTAGCTAGTTTTGCATATGAGAGAAGTTTTTTTGTAGTAGAATATCAACAAGAAATCAAATTTCGAGAACAGAAATTGAGGGGTCAAAATGTTTGATGAAAATATCGTGAAAACGGGTTCAAATGAAATGGAGCTTGTCGATTTCCGTATCTTTAAGCAAGGACACGATAAAGTCTATGAAGGAATTTATGGTGTAAATGTTTCTAAGGTAAGGGAAATTATAAAAATCCCAAGCCTTACAGAACTTCCAGGTGTACCTGATTACATCGAAGGTATCTTTGATCTTCGTGGAGTGGTTATACCTGTAGTCAATCTTGCCAAATGGATGCAAATCACTGAGCCAGAAAGCGCTATGCTAAAACCTAGAGTTATTATCACTGAATTTAGCAATATTCTTATTGGTTTTATAGTTCACGAAGCAAAAAGAATTCGTAGAATAAACTGGAAGGATATAGAACCAGCAACTTTTTCTACAGGATCAGGTGCTTTAGATAAAGGTAAAATCACAGGTGTAACACGCATTGAAAATGATGAAGTGTTGCTCATTTTAGATCTTGAAAGTGTTGTTGAAGATTTAGGAATTTACGCTCCAAAAACAGATATAGATTTTGGAAAAATAGAAAAATTTACTGGAACAGCACTTATACTTGATGACAGCATGACTGCTAGAAAACGCGTCAAAGAAATGATGCAACAGATGGGCTTTCAAGTTGTTGAAGCTAAAGACGGCGTAGAGGGCATAAACAAATTAGAAGAATTAAGCCAAGTTTATGGTGAAAGTTTAAATGATACTTTAAAAATTATAGTAAGCGATGTCGAAATGCCACAAATGGATGGTTTCCACTTTGCTGCACGCATTAAAGAAGATCCAAGATTTAAAGATATTCCTATAGTCTTTAACTCGTCTTTATCAAATGAATTTATGAATGAGAAAGGTGTTCAAGAAGCTGGTGGAGAAGGCTATCTTGTCAAATTTAACGCTAGCGATTTCTTCAATGAAATTGCAAAGGTTATTAAAAAACATCAATCTCAAGAACAGGGGTAAAATATGGAAGATATGCAAGAAATACTTGAAGACTTTTTGGTTGAAGCTTTTGAGCTTGTTGAGCAAATCGACCATGATTTAGTAGAGCTTGAATCAAATCCAGAAGATTTAGAATTATTAAATAGAATTTTCCGTGTTGCACATACGGTTAAAGGATCATCAAGTTTCTTAAATTTTGATGTTTTAACAAAGTTAACTCACCACATGGAAGATGTCTTAAACAAAGCAAGACATGGCGAGTTAAAAATAACTCCAGATATCATGGATGTGGTTTTAGAGTCTATTGATAGAATGAAAACTTTGCTTAATTCCATTCGTGATAATGGCAACGATACTGCTATTGGTATGGACATAGAACCAATTTGCGCAAGATTAACAGCTATTTCAGAGGGAGAGTCTCCTGTTGCGGCAACAGATTTAAATGAAAAATCTACTCCACAAGCAGAACCAGAAGCACCAAAACAAGAAACAACTACTCCTGAACCTGAAGTAGATGTTAATCAATTAAGTGATTCTGAAGTTGAAGCTGAAATAGAAAGACTTTTAAAAGTTAGAAAAGCTGAAGATCAAGCTCGTCGTGCACAAAAGAAACAAACAACAAATGCAGCACCTAAGCCGACTAACAATACAGCAAATAAACCTGCAGAAAGTGGAGAGAAAAAGGTTCCTGCTTCAGGTAGCAATGCTAGCAGTATGGATCAAACCATACGCGTGGAAGTAAAAAGATTAGATCACTTAATGAATCTAATTGGGGAGCTTGTTTTAGGCAAAAACCGTTTGCTTAAAATTTATGATGATGTTGAAGAGCGTTATGAAGGAGAAAAATTCCTTGAAGAGCTTAATCAAGTCGTAAGTCAGCTAAGCATCATTACAACCGATGTTCAACTTGCTGTAATGAAAACAAGAATGCAGCCTATAGCAAAAGTTTTTAATAAATTCCCAAGAGTTGTTCGTGATTTGAGTCGTGAATTAGGAAAGCAAATAGAACTTGAAATTACAGGTGAAGAAACTGAACTTGATAAATCTATCGTAGAGGAAATTGGCGATCCTATCATGCATATGATTAGAAATTCATGTGACCATGGTGTTGAGGATCCAGCAACTCGTGCAGCGAATGGAAAACCTGAAAAAGGTATAGTTCAACTTAAAGCTTATAATGAAGGCAATCACATCGTTGTAGAAATTACAGATGATGGTAAAGGACTTGATCCAAATGGCTTAAAAGCAAAAGCTATAGAGAAAAATTTGATTACCGAAAGAGAAGCAGATCAAATGACAGACAAAGAAGCTTTTGCTTTGATTTTCAAACCTGGTTTTTCAACTGCGGCTAAAGTAACAAATGTTTCAGGTCGTGGCGTAGGAATGGATGTTGTTAAAACCAACATCGAAAAACTAAATGGGGTAATTGAAATTGATAGTGAGCTAGGTAAAGGAAGTTCGTTTAAACTTAAAATTCCTCTTACCTTGGCAATCATTCAATCTTTACTTGTAGGAACTCAAGAGGAATTCTATGCAATTCCACTTGCAAGCGTTCTTGAAACAGTTAGAGTGCCAATTGATGATATCTATACTATCGAAGGTAAAAATGTATTACGCTTAAGAGATGAAGTGCTTTCTCTTGTGAGACTTTCAGATGTATTTGGAGTTAAACAAGTCCTTGAAAGCGGCGATCAAACTTATGTCGTTGTTATAGGGGTAGCAGAAAGCAAGCTTGGTATTATAGTAGATACTCTTGTAGGACAAGAAGAGATAGTTATTAAATCTATGGGTGATTATTTACAAAATATCCAAGGTATAGCAGGAGCTACAATCCGTGGCGATGGTAGAGTGACATTAATCATTGATGTAGGTGCTATGATGGATATGGCCAAAGAAATTAAAGTTGATATTAAAGCGCAATTAGAATCAAGTGCAAAAAAACCCAAAGAACAACCAAGTGACTATAAAGTCTTAATTGTAGATGATTCTAAAATGGATAGAACTTTAATGCAAAAAGCTTTAGAACCACTAGGAGTTAGTTTAGTTGAAGCAACAAATGGTGTTGAAGCATTGAATATTATAAAATCTGGCGAACATGATATTGATGCAATGCTTATAGATATCGAAATGCCAAGAATGGATGGATATACCTTAGCTGGTGAAATTAGAAAGTATTCTAAATATCGTAATCTACCATTGATAGCGGTTACTTCAAGAACAAGTAAAACTGACCGCTTAAGAGGTGTTGAAGTGGGTATGACTGAATATATCACTAAACCTTATTCTCCAGAATACTTGGAAAATGTGGTTAGAAAAAATTTGAAACTAGGATAAGAATATGAGTAATGAAAAATTAGAGCAAATTTTGCAAAAACAGCAAACTCAGATGGCTGGTCCTGATGTCGATCAAAGAGAAGATGATATCATCCAACTTGTCGGCTTTGTAGTTGGAGATGAGGAATATGCGATTCCAATTCTTAATATACAAGAAATCATCAAACCTATAGAATATACTAGAGTTCCTAGTGTACCTGATTATGTTCTAGGGGTTTTTAATATGCGTGGTAATGTTATGCCACTCATTGATCTAGCTCAACGCTTTCATTTAGGAAGTTCTAAAATGACACCTCAAACAAGATATATTGTTTTAAGAGGTGAGACAAATGGAACTGGAGTTGGAGGAAATGCTGGTTTTGTTATAGATAGATTAACTGAAGCAATTAAAATTCACAGAAACAGAATTGATCCGCCACCTGAAACTTTAGTTAAAGACAAAGGTATGATTTATGGCATAGGAAAAAGAGATGAAAATATCTTAACTATACTCAAAGTGGAAGCTTTACTTAAGCGCGAATTTTAATGATTAAACTTTGTGTTTTTGACTTTGACGCTACTTTAATGGATGGTGAAACCATCGATATTTTAGCTACAGCACATGGCAAGGGTGATCAAACAAGCGAAATTACCCACCATGCTATGGCTGGAGAACTTGATTTTTTCGAAAGTCTTCAAAAACGAGTAAGCCTTTTAAAAGGTATGTCTTATAAAAAAGTTTTAGAATTAAGTAGCACACTTCCACTAATGCATGGAGCACATGAGCTTATCCAATATTTAAAATCTAAAAATATACAAATTGTTATTTTTAGCGGTGGTTTTCATGAAGGCATAGATCCTGCTATGCAAAAACTTGGAATTAACCTCGGTTTTGCAAATTATCTGCATCATAAAAATGACATTTTAACAGGGCTAGTTGGTGGAGAAATGATGTTTTCAAATTCAAAAGGCTTAATGCTACAACGATTAAAAAGCTTTTTAAATTTGAAAACAGATGAAGTGATGTGTGTTGGCGATGGGGCAAATGATTTGGCAATGTTTAATGAAAGTGGATTAAAGATTGCATTTTGTGCTAAAGAAATTTTACGTTCTCAAGCTGATATTTGCATAGATATAAAAGACTTAAAAGAAATAATAAAGGCAATATAATGAAAAATTTTTCTCTTTGGTGTGATTTTATAGAAAATAGTTTTTTAGATAATGAATTTTTAAATTTATTATCACATGGAATTAATGGTGCTACTTCAAATCCTGCTATTTTTAAAAATGCTATTTTAAATTCTCCAATTTATAAAGATAAAATTCTTAAATTAAAAGAAAAAAAAACAAAAGATATTTATGAAGAATTAGCAATTTCTGATATTCAAAAAGCAGCTGATAAATTAGCTCCTCTTTTTTATCAAAAAAACGATGGATTTATAAGTATTGAAATAGATCCAAGACTTCATGATAACACGACTCTTAGTTTAGGCGAAGCTAAAAGACTTTATAGTGCTATTAGCAAAGAAAATGTAATGATTAAAATTCCAGCTACAAAAGCTTCTTATGAAGTAATGTATGAACTTATGAAAAATGGTATTAGCGTCAATGCTACCTTAATTTTTTCTCTTGAACAAAGTCAAAAATGTTTTGAATCTTTAAATGCAGGTTTAGTCGAATTTAGAAAAAACAATACAGCCTTAAAAGAACAAAATACTAGAACACCACAAGCTGTTATAAGTATTTTTGTAAGTCGTTTTGATAGACTTTTAAATCCTAAAGCCAAAGAGCAAAATCGTATTGGAATTTTAAATGCAAATTTAGCTTATAACAATATCTACTCAAAAAATGAACCTAATATTCGCGCCTTGTTTGCAAGCACTGGAGTTAAAGGAGATGATCTGCCAAAAGACTATTATATCAAAGAACTTCTTTTTGAGAATTCTGTTAATACTGCTCCTCTTGATGCAATAGAGGTATTTAAAGGAAAAATGGATTTTAAAAAACCTTTAATGAATTTTGAAATTTATACAGAACTTAATCAAATCATTTCTCAAAGTGAACGAGAAAAAGCTTGCAATGATTTATTAAGTGATGGCCTAGAGCAATTTTGTATTGCTTTCGAAGATATTTTAAAAGCTCTTTAATTAACGTATTTTTATCATTTTATTCTTTGAAAGTTTTAATATTTTTGATGGGATATTTTCGAAAAATTTCTCATCAAGTATTATATCAGCAACACTTCTAGCCCATTCTTCATCAAATTCTTTTCCATGCTTGTTTGCCGAAGATGAATAAAAATAGCCATTTTTACTTAAAAAATTCGCATGTTTACACTCTTTCACAATACGAATGGCCTGATTATTTGGATAGATAAAAGTTGTTTTTTTAGAACGACGTACTAAATTTTTAAAAGATTTTGGAATTCTTGCTAAACTTTTTAACTCGCAAAATTTCGCAGAAGTGATTAAGCAAGGTTGATTTTTACCTCTACCTTTTAAAGCATTAATCTCTTCTAAATTTTTACTTAAAAATCCTACCGTAGTATCTGTTTGAGCTAAATAAATCAAGATTTAAGCCACTCTTGCAAACTCTTTACATCTAGGCAAGATTTACTCTGTATAGCTTTAATCGATTTTGCACCTGCTAAAGCTGATCGTAAATTTGTAAAATAAGGTATTTTAAAACGAATAATATTTTCACGAATTTTTTTCGTATCACCTTTAAAACTGTGATTATCACTTGTATTGATAACTAAGTGAATTTCTCCATTTTTCAATTTATCTTCAACATTGGGGCGTCCTTCTGAAATTTTATGTACAAGTTCGCACTCAAAACCACTTTCTAAAATTTCCTTACAAGTTCCCCCTGTTGCCATAAGCTTAAAGCCAAGCTTTACATATTCTGCAGCGATTTTTTTGGTATATTTTTTATCCTTATCTTTTAAGGAGATAAATACCACGCCTTGCTCTGGCAGATGATTAAACGATGCGATTTGACTTTTTGCGTAAGAATTTGCAAAATCCTTGCTTATACCCATAACTTCACCCGTTGAACGCATTTCAGGACCTAATTCTAAATCACTTCCACTAAGTTTTGCAAATGGAAATACTGCTTCTTTCACGCTCATATATTTTGGAGTTTTAGGGCGTAAAATTTTAGTATCAAAATTAACCACTTTGAAAGTATCATAAAATTTTAAAGCTTCTTTTAAATTTCCTTGCCACATCACACGCGTTGCCACTTTTGCTAAAGGAATACCCGTAGCTTTACTAACAAAAGGCACAGTACGACTAGCTCTAGGATTTACTTCTATCATATAAAGCTCATTATGATGTAAAGCAAATTGTATATTTAAAAGCCCTACAACTCCTAAATTTAAAGCAATATCTGCGGTTTTTTGTGCAATAAATTCTTGCATTTTTTCATCGATATTACAAGGTGGTAAAGAACAAGCACTATCACCTGAATGAATTCCCGCTTCTTCTATGTGCTCCATAATTCCTGCCACATAAACATCTTTACCATCACAAATCGCATCAACATCAATTTCTGTAGCATTGTCTAAAAACTGATCAATCAAAACAGGACTTTTATCGCTCACATCTACAGCTTCTTGCATATAGAGTCTAAGTTCAGCCTCATCATTTACCACACGCATCGCACGCCCACCTAAAACATAACTTGGTCTTACAAGCACAGGATACCCTATATCACTAGCCTTAAGAACCGCTTCTTCTACACTTGTTGCGGTAGAATTTTTTGGCTGATTGATACCTAGTTTTGTAATAAATTCGGCAAATTTCTTTCTATCTTCTGCCATATCAATTACTCTTGCACTAGTACCTATAATCTTAGCTCCAAAAGCGCTTAAACGCTTAGCAAATTTCAAAGGAGTTTGTCCGCCAAAATGCACAATCACTCCATCAGGTTTTTCACGCTCAATCACCGCTCTTAAATGTTCAAAATCAATAGGCTCGAAATACAAAATATCACTTGTATCATAGTCAGTCGAAACGGTTTCAGGATTGCAATTATACATAATAGTTTTAATACCCATATCTTTAAGCGCAAAAGAAGCATGTACGCAAGCATAGTCAAATTCTATACCTTGTCCTATGCGGTTTGGCCCCCCGCCTATAATCATCACTTTTTTTTCTTTTTTATCCTTAGCATCGTTTTTACTTTGAGTAAGTTCGCTTACATTAATACTTGAATAAAGATAAGGAGTTAAGGCTTCAAATTCACCCGCACAAGTATCCACTTCGCTAAATTCTGCAATGATTTTTTGCTCCATTCTTGCATAATAAATATCATTTTGGCTTAATTCTAAATTATCTTTCAAATTTACAAGCAAGGCTATCATTTTATCTGAAAAGCCCATAGTTTTTGCTTTTCTCAAAAGAGCTTTATTGTTTAAAATATCCATATCAATTTGCTCTTCAAAATCTACAATTTCTTTAATCTGTGTTAAAAACCAAGGATCTATTTTACAAAGCTCATAAAGTTCTTCTACGCTAAAACCTTCCCTAAAAGCTTGAGTAACATAAAGTAAACGCTTTTCATTGGCATTGCGAATTTTAAAAACAAGATCATTTCTATCTTCAAATTTTACTCTATCAAAACCACTCAAAGAACGCTCAAGAGAACAAAGTGCTTTTTGTATACTTTCTTTAAAAGTGCGTCCTATAGCCATTACCTCACCCACACTTTTCATAGCTGTACCTAAAGTTGTATTTGCTCCTGGAAATTTTTCAAAAGTAAAGCGAGGAATTTTTGTCACAATGTAATCAATCACAGGCTCGAAAGATGCAGGAGTTCCTGTAATGTCATTTTTAATCTCATCTAAACTAAAGCCTACTGCCAAAAGTGTCGCAACCTTTGCTATAGGATAACCCGTTGCCTTAGAAGCTAAAGCACTTGATCTTGAAACCCTTGGATTCATTTCTATAACTATCATTCTTCCATTTTTTGGGTTGATAGCAAATTGTACATTACTTCCGCCTGTATCTACGCCAATTTCACGCAAAATAGCAAAAGAAGCATTACGCATAACTTGATATTCTTTATCCGTCAAAGTTAATGCTGGAGCTATTGTAATACTATCTCCTGTATGAACTCCCATAGGATCGATATTTTCTATACTACAAACTATGATACAATTATCCGCTCTATCGCGTATAACTTCCATTTCATATTCTTTCCAACCTAACAAACTTTCTTCAATCAAAATTTCATGGATAGGCGATAAAGCTAAAGCAGTATTAGCGAGTTCTTTAAATTCGTCCATATTATAAACCACACCACTTCCAGCACCTCCTAAAGTATAAGAAGCACGGATCATCAAAGGAAAGCCGATTTCATCTACGGCTTTTAAAGCTTCATCATAATTATACGCATACATCGATTTTGGCAAATCCATGCCGATTTTTTTCATACATTCTTTAAAGACTTGACGATCTTCGCCTTTTTTAATCGCCTCAGGATTTGCGCCTAAAAATTTTACATCTCCTAAAAGTCCGCTTTCATAAACTTCCATAGCAACATTTAACGCTACTTGTCCACCCATAGTTGGCAAAATTGCATCAATTTTTTCTTTTTTAATAATACTTAAAATACTTTCTTTTGTTATGGGTTCTATATAAGTTGCATCTGCAAATTCAGGATCTGTCATGATAGTTGCAGGATTTGAGTTAATTAATACTACACGATATCCTAATTCTTTTAAAGTCTTTGCGGCTTGAGTTCCAGAATAATCAAATTCACAAGCTTGTCCTATCACAATAGGACCACTTCCTATAAGTAAAATACTTTTAATATCTGTTCGTTTTGGCATAAATTTTCCTAAGAGCATGAATTTGAGCTGATTATAACAAAAATTAGTTTTATAAACTTTGAAATTATCGATATAATTTTAAAAAATAAACACCCTGCTTTTAATCTAGGAAATAATACATAAAGAAATTTAAGATTTTTTATAAAATTCTCATTCGATTATAAAAATTTATTTGATAATTTAACAAAATTTTTAGCATTAAACAAAGTTATAATAATTAGCAAAAATATAGAAAATTTTTAAAAAGTCTAACCCTTGACTTATAAATTATCTACTACATATAAATAAGCAGGAATACTGATCTTAACATAAGGCTTTACTTCTACACTTTGATACATATCTTCATCATCAACTCTATTCACAATCCCAACAGGGACATCCGAAAAGAAAATATTATCAAGTCCGCTTGTTAAGATTTCATCTCCGACATTAATTTTCGCCCACTTTGGAATAAATTTAACCACAACCTTGCCATTTTCACCTTGAATTAAACCTGGAGCTTTGGATTTTCCTATATAAACAGAAAAAACACACTGATCATCACCTTGCAGAAGAGCCATTGTTCTGCCATCTTTATTAATAGCTATACCTGCAGTATATCCTTGATATATTAAACCACGATTTTTACCAACGGGAATTTTGCTCCAATCTAGCCATAATTTTTTATAATCATTCAATTGAACATAAGAAATAACTCTAGTTAAAGAAACTTGAGGTAAATATTTTGTAGAATTTTGATCCTCTAAAATACGATTTAATTGATTTGCAAAACTAGTTACCTTTACGGCAATGTCTTCTAATTCTTTATTTCTAGCTTTTAATTGCTGAATTTGATTTGCTTGATTAAAATGTTCTGAAATTTTTTCTTTCAAATAATCTTTAATATTATAAAAATTACCTATAACAAAGTCATTAACACGGAGAACATTTTGCTTGATAAGTCTTCCATAATAAAAAGATATAAAAACCAAAAAGGCTAAGACAAGAACATAAAAAATCTTATTCTTCATTGGTTAATTGTTGCAATAATGAAATTTCCTCTAAAGCTTTACCTGTTCCTTTTGCTACAGCTAAAAGCGGTTCATCTGCGATATAAACTGGCAAACGTACAATTTCACTTAAATATTTATCAAGACCACGAATCAATGCTCCGCCACCTGTTAAAACTACACCATTTTCTACTATATCACTTGCTAAATCAGGCGGCATCATTTCAAGAACCATTTTTAAAGCATCAGCAATTTCTTTTAAATACTCACGCATTGCTTCTCTTACATCTTCACTTGTAAGTTCAATACGACTTAAAAGTCCACTTACTTGATCGCGTCCTTTTACCACCATAGAAAGTTCTTTTGGAAGTTGTATTGCTGAACCTATAGTGATTTTGATCTCTTCGCCCGTTCTTTCACCTATGATAAGATTGTATTTTTCTTTTACATAATTAACTATACTCATATCAAGCTTATCTCCAGCCGTACGAATAGACTTTGAAATCACAAGTCCACCCAAAGAAATCACTCCAATTTCAGTAGTTCCGCCCCCTATATCTACTACCAAATTTCCTTTAGGCTCTTGTATAGGTAAACTTGCACCAATAGCTGCTGCCATAGGCTCTTCAATCAAAAATACCTCTCTTGCACCTGCGCTTAAAGCACTTTCTCTTACCGCTTTTCTTTCTACTTGAGTTAAACCATAAGGAACAGAAATGATAATTCTAGGGCGTAAAAAACTTTTTCTACGGTGTGTTTTTTCTATAAAATAGCGGATCATTTTTTCAGTCATATCAAAATCTGCAATCACGCCATCTTTCATAGGACGAATAGCTTCGATATTGCCTGGAGTTTTTCCCACCATATCTTTAGCTTCTTTACCTACGGCTAAAATTTTTGCTTTGGAACCATACCTTTCTCTTTCAACTGCCACAACAGAAGGCTCATTTATCACTATACCCTTATCTTTTATCAAAACTAGCGTATTAGCTGTTCCTAAATCAATCCCCATATCACTAGAAAAAAATCCTATAAGTTGATCTAATATCATTTCTATCCTTTTAACTTATTTTTCTTTTTATTAATAATGCTTTTGCATTGTCTTTAACAACTTCTTTAGTTATTACAATATCATAATTTTTATACTCTGGTAACTCAAACATTAAATCTACCATCATTTCTTCTATAATACTTCTAAGTCCCCTAGCCCCTGTTTTTCTCTCCAATGCAAGTTGCGCGATAGCTCTTAGAGCATCTTCTTCAAATTTTAAATTTACCCCATCAATAGCAAAAAGCTTTTGATATTGTTTAATAATGGCATTTTTAGGCTCAGTTAAAATTCTTACCATATCCTCTTCATTAAGCTCATTTAAAGATGCAATCACATGCAAACGACCTATAAGCTCAGGAATCAAACCAAAATGCACCAAATCATCAGGTTCGATTTTCTCAAGTAAAGCTTTATTTTCTTCTTTTGCATCATCAAAAAAGCCCACAACTTTATCGCCAAGTTTTCTTTTTAAGATAGTTTCCAAACCATCAAAAGCTCCACCACAAACAAATAAAATATTTGAAGTGTCAATTTGTATAAACTCTTGATTTGGATGTTTTCTTCCCCCTTTTGGTGGAATATTTACCAAACTTCCTTCGATAATCTTAAGTAAAGCTTGTTGCACACCCTCTCCACTTACATCACGAGTAATAGAACGATTTTCACTCATTCTAGCAATTTTATCAATCTCATCAATAAAAACTATACCTTTTTGAGCTCTTTGTACATCTCCATCTGCAGCTTGTAAAAGACGTGTTAAAATATTTTCTACATCCTCACCTACATATCCTGCTTCAGTTAAAGAAGTTGCATCACAAATTGCTATAGGTACATCTAAAAATTTAGCTAAAGTTTGCGCCAATAAAGTTTTTCCACTTCCTGTTGGCCCAACAAGTAAAATATTTGACTTAAAAAGCTCTGTATCATCATCTTGAAGTTCGGCTTTAAAAAGTCTTTTATAATGATTGTATACTCCAACACTAAAAACTTTTTTAGCTCTATCTTGTCCTATGACATAACGATCTAAATAAGCTTTTAATTCTTTTGGAGTGATATCTTTAAATTCTGTATTATGGCTTTGTTTAGGTTCTTTAAATTCTTTTTCTTCCCCATAAATAATACTATAAGCACCTTCAACACAATATTCACAAATAAAAGCATCATCATTTTCATTTGCTAAAATTCTTCTTTGTGGATTCTCCACTTCATTGCAAAAACTACATTTTCTAGGCATTATTTTTACCCCTATAGACAGGAATTCCGCGCTTTGTTTCTAATATAAAATGGCACATTTTTTTAACATTTTCACTTTCTTGATTTTCAAGCAAATTTTTAGCATTTTCTTTTAAATCTCCTTGTCTAAATAAAGTTTTAAAAGCTCTGCTAAGTCTATCTGCTTCATCTTTATCAAAACGACGACGAATACCTACTAAATTTAAACTTCTAATACTTGCACGATTTCCTTCTGCTAAACAAAACGGTACTATATCCTGAGAAAGTGCACTAGCTCCTGCTATCATACAACCCTCACCTACTTTGACAAATTGATGAATAGGTGTAAGCCCGCCTACAACCGTAAAATCTCCAAGCTCTACATGTCCTGCTAAAGTTGCATTATTAGCTAAAATAATATTATTACCTAAAAGACAATCATGAGCAATATGACAATAAGCCATAATAAAAGCATTATCGCCTATACGAGTAAAACCATCTCCTTTAGCTGTACCTGAATTTATCGTTGCAAATTCTCTAATAGTTGCATTTTTTCCTATAACAACACCGCTTTTTTGCTCTTCTTTATAAGATATGTCCTGAGGAATATCGCCTACTATAGCATAAGAAAATACACGAGAATGATCACCTATAGTTGTATCTGAAAGAATTCGAGCACCTTGTTTGATGACAACATCATTACCTATTTTAGTATCTTTACCTACATAAGCATAAGCTTCTATTACAACATCGTCACCAAGTTGCGCACCCTCTTCAATCACCGCACTTGGATGAATTTTTTTCATTATTTATCCACTATCATAGCTTTAAGCTCAGCCTCTGCAACTAAATTTCCATCTACAAAAGCTTGCCCTTTAAAAATCCACATATTGCCACGATTTTTAACCACGCTCATTTCATAATCAAGCCTATCTCCAGGACGCACAGGATTTCTAAATTTTGCTCCATCTATACCTGTGAAATAAACTACTTTACTTTTTGGATCCACTTTATCTTCCATACTTTCAAAAGCTAAAACTCCGCCTGTTTGAGCCATACCTTCTAAAATCAAAACTCCAGGATAAATAGGATGCCTTGGAAAATGTCCCATAAAAACATGGTCACTTATACTGATGTTTTTATATCCTCGAACCACTTCTTTAACTTTTAATTCTGTAATTTTATCTACTAGTAAAAAAGGATAACGGTGTGGTAAGATTTCTTGAATTTGCATTACATCTATCATTATTAAATTAACCTTGAAAACAATTAAAAATTTTATTATATAAAAAAATCATTAAAAATTACATTAACAAAAAAAGTTTTTCTTAATAAATTTCTTAAATTTCTACAAGCACCTCTTGATTATCATGATAAATTTCACTTTTTGCTATCACTTCATATCTTGAAGGTAAAATATTTTCAAGGATGATAATAGGGCTAAGATTATAAGTTCCAAACAATTTATTACGCCATTTAATTTCTGCTTGCACACTCAAAGGTCTTTTTAAAAAATCTTCAAAATTTTTCCATTTGTTTTTAAAAAATGCATTAAAACGCCAAAATTCAACAAAAACCATTTCATCTTTAGTGCTTCTATAAAAGCCTTCTTTTAAATTTTGTTTTAAATTTTCCTCATCCAAAGAAAATCTTGTATAAGCGTTTTTAAAATGCGAATAAAATAAAATATGAGATTTAACAGGCTTTTTATCTAATTTTATTAAAGCACTTAAAAGACGATAATTTAAAAATTTCTCTCTTAAAATTTCAAATTTTATACCTTTTTTTTCCCATAAAACTATTTTTTTATAAAGAGCTATTCTTGCTTCTATACTTGCAGGTAAAATTTGCTTATTTAAAGGAGACATTAACTCATCAATGAAATTCTTATCTTGTTTTTGTTTTTTAAGCCCATAAATACAACCACAATAGTTTTGATGATAAAGCATTTCTTTTTTTGCTAAAGCAAACTGCCTTTGAGTGCCGCCATTTTTACGAAAATCAGGAGCTAAAAACTCTACCCCATAAGGCTCACATTCTTTTTGTAAAGCATTTTTTAACTGTTCTAAATCTTTTTTAGGGCTGGTTAAAAGGGTAGTAGTAAGCTTTTTTTCTCCTATTTTAGCAGCAAATTTAACACTAGATCCCATTCTTACATCAAAGCAAATTTCACACCTTGCACCTTTTTCAGGCTCATCTTCATAACCACGCACAGCATTAAGCCATTTTTCATACTCATACTCACCTTTATGAAGCTTGATGCCAAGTTTATCACAAGATCTTTTTACATCTAAAAACCTTAGTTCGTATTCGCTTAAAGGATGGATATTTGGATCATAAAAATATCCTATGATTTTTTCATCAGGATAAGTCTTTCTAAGTTCTTCAATAAAATAATGACTATCCACACTACAACAAATATGCACTAACATTAAAGACTTTCAAGTACTTTTAAAGCATGATCTTTTACACGAACATTACTATAAATTTGAGCAATCTTACCTGTTTCATCGATAACAAAAGTAGATCGAATAAGACCTTCGTATTCTTTTCCGTAATTTTTCTTAAGCCCCCAAGCTCCATAAGCTTTAACAACTTCTTTTTCGCTATCACTAAGTAAAATATGCTTTAAACCAAATTTAGAGATAAATTTTTCATGACTTGCCACGCTATCAGGACTAATACCGATAATCACTGCATTTTTATCACCAAATTTATCATAATTTAAACTAAAATCACAAGCTTCTGTAGTGCAACCTGGAGTATTATCTTTTGGATAAAAATACAAAATCACCTTTTTACCAATAAAATCTTTTAATGCTATTTTTACCCCATCTTGATTTAAAAGCTCAAACTGAGGTGCTTTATCTCCTATATTTAAACTCATTTACTTGCCTTTGCTTTGATAGCTTCTACACTTTCTCCGCCAAAGCCTATGTCATAATTTTCTACATCTTCTAAAACCACCACAACTCTTTCTTTACTTTTATTATATTTCGTGCTTAAAAGTTTGGTAATATCAGCTATAAGCTCTGCTTTTTGTTCCTTACTTAAAGACGGCTTTGCTAATTTAATATTTACTAATGGCATATTTCTCCTTTTTAATGATAATTTTTTATAATTATTTCAAAAAATACCTAATATTTTTTTTAACAAAAAACCTTAATTTAATAAAAGCTTATTGTTAGTATATTTTTGATAAAATCCCAATTTATTCTTAAAATAATATTTTTTAAGAAATAAACAACTATAAAAGGTAAAAAAATGATCTCAGCAGATAAAATTTGGATGGATGGAAAATTAGTTGATTTTAAAGATGCAACTTTGCACTTTTTAACCCATTCTTTACATTATGGCAATGCTGTTTTTGAAGGAACTAGAGCCTATAAAACAGATAAAGGCTTAGCAATTTTCAGACTTGAAGATCACACCAAAAGACTTTTAGAGTCTGCAAAAATTACTCTTTTAAATTGTCCTTTTTCTCAAAAAGAGCTTGAAAATGCACAAATTGAACTCTTAAAAGCAAACAATTTTAAAAGCAATGTCTATATCCGCCCTTTGATTTTTTTAGGCGATGGAGTTATGGGACTTTATCATATAAAAGCTCCTGTAAGAGTTGGAATTGCAGCTTGGGAATGGGGCGCTTACCTTGGAGAAGAAGGCTTAGAAAAAGGCATAAAAGTAAAAATTTCGTCTTTTGCAAGAAATAGTGTTAAATCATGTATGGGAAAAGCTAAAGCAAGCGCGAATTACCTTAACTCTCAAATTGCAAAATTTGAAGCTATTGAAGCAGGTTATGAAGAAGCTTTAATGCTTGATGAAGAAGGTTTTATCGCAGAAGGAACAGGAGAATGTTTCTTTATTGTAAAAGATGGGGTTTTAATCACACCTCCAAATGATTTTTCTTTAAAAAGCATTACTCAAGATACAGTGCTTAAAATCGCTCATGATCTTGGTGTCACTGTGCTTCGCCAAAGAATTTCAAGAGATGAAGTTTATACTGCTGATGAAGCATTTTTTACCGGAACAGCCGCTGAAATCACACCTATTAACAATATTGATGCAAGAATAATAGGAAATGGTTTAAGAGGATCTGTAACTAAAAAACTTCAAGATGCTTATTTTGATGTAGTTTATGGACGCAATCAAAAATACGCATCTATGCTAACTTATATTTAAAAAAGGAAATAAATGCCAGCTGATTTGAATGATTATTTCAATAAAAAAAATGGAAATTCTAATAATAACGGAAACAATCGTCAAAATTTCAATTTCAAAGCACCAGAATTTAATTTTAAAGGTTTTGGAAAATTTTCTCCGCTTATTTATGGGGTGATTATTATTATCTTATTTTTAATCGTTGCAAAACCTTTTATGGTAATAAATTCTGGAGAAATGGGTATTAAATCAACAACAGGTAAATATGACCCAAATCCATTAGAACCAGGACTTCACTTTTTTTTACCTTTTGTACAAAAAATAACCATAATCGATACTAGAGTAAGACAAATCAACTATGCTTCTATAGAGGGAAGTAATGAAAATTTATCTTCAGGTTCAGGTGTTATTAATAAAAATAGTATTTCTGTACTTGACTCTCGTGGATTGCCTGTATCTATTGATGTTACAGTGCAATACCGTTTAAATCCTTTGCAAGTTCCTCAAACCATAGCTACTTGGAGCTTAAATTGGGAAAATAAAATTATCGATCCAGTTGTTCGTGATGTAGTGCGAAGTGTTGTAGGAAAATATACAGCCGAGGAACTTCCTACTAATCGTAATACAATAGCCGCTCAAATAGAAGAAGGCATAAGAAAAACTATAGAATCTCAACCAAATGAACCTGTAGAACTTCGTGCTGTACAACTTAGAGAAATTATTTTACCTTCAAAAGTAAAAGAGCAAATCGAACGCGTACAAATTGCAAAACAAGAAGCTGAAAGAACTAAGTATGAAGTAGAAAGAGCTAATCAAGAAGCCTTAAAAAAAGCCGCCTTAGCTGAAGGGGAAGCAAACGCAACCATAATCAGTGCTAAAGGTAAAGCTATGGCTGTTAAAATAGAAGCAGATGCACAAGCTTATTCTAATAAAGAAATCGCAAACAGCTTAAACACTCCTTTACTAAATTTAAAGCAAATTGAAACTCAAAAAGAATTTAATGAAGCTTTAAAAGTCAATCAAGATGCTAAAATTTTCTTAACTCCAGGTGGAGCAGTACCAAACATTTGGGTTGATACCAAAGATGCTAAAAAGCAAAGTTCTGCCAACATGAACTAAAAGGATACGCAAGTGGAAAAACTAAGAGAAATCGTGCTTTTTTACACTACTCATTTATATTTAGTGGATTATATGCTGATTTTATTAGTTTTTTTTCTCTTCACTTGTGTTTTACTTCTTTGTGTATTTTTACGCCATAGACCTATAGCAGCACTTTTTATTATTGCATTTGATATTATTATTTGTTTTTTAGTTTATATCTATGGGTATAAACTAATAGACAATGAAGTAAGAACTCGAAAAACCGCTATTACAGATCAAAAAATGATACAAAGCTCAAATGATTTAATTGTTGATTTTAATATTACAAATAATTCAAAAAATAATTTTAAAGAATGTAAAATTACAGCTAAAATTTTTGGAGATAAAATACCTAATGATAATATCATAAAAGAATATAAAAAGAAATTTATCCCTTTTAGACAAAAAAGTAGAGAAATTAAAGATCTAAAGAAAAACGCAACCCAAGTTCAAAGAATTGCTTTTGAAAATTTTAACTATGAAAATAACTACACCATACGCTTAGTTTCGGAGTGTTTTTAATGCATTTTACGATTTTTCATATTATAGCTTTTATCATTTTACTTATTTGCTTTGCCTTGATTTGTATTTTAATCTTTCTAAAAGTCAAACAGAAAGAAATGGCTTTGATTTCTTATACCATAGCTACTATTTTTACCGCACTTTTGATATATTCTATTTTTCTAACAATCAATCAATTCACCACTCAAGCCGATCTTAGCAAACTAACCTATACAAGAGATCTAAGACATGAAAGTGTTATCGTGAGCGGAAAGGTTCAAAATCTTACTAAATTTGAAATCAGAAAATGCTATTTGATACTTAGCATATTAAACCAAAAAAAAGTAGGGGGAGAAATTTTCAATGATAAAAATATTCGCAATGCCAAAATGCAAAATACAAGTGTTTCTTACACTATAGAAATTATAGACAAACTTCCGGGTAATACTTATAAAGAATTTAGAGCCAGTGTTCCTTTTCCTCCAAGTTTTGATAACCCTGAATTTTATCACACTCTAAAATGTATTTGATTTAGAAAATACTTAATATTAATAATTAGAATTTGTCTATATCACATTTCATTAAATCTTAAAGAATTAAACATATATTATTTTATAGAGATAACTAGCTTTTTAGCTAGTTATCTAAGGTTAAAACCTCTTCTTCTTAACATCTTCTAAGATATTATTAGCTATATCACTTACTGTACTAGAAATAATAGCTGATTCATTAGCAATTTCAACATTATCTTTAGTAGTTTGATCAATTTGTGCTACGCTATCATTGATTTGAGTAATACCTGCAGTTTGTTCTTTAATACTTTCTGCCATATCATTGATAGATTGAACAAGTAAATTAGTATTAGCTTCTATTTCAGATAAAGACTTTTGAGTTCTCTCAGCTAGTTTTCTAACTTCATCAGCCACAACAGCAAAGCCTCTACCATGTTCTCCAGCACGTGCAGCTTCAATAGCTGCATTTAAAGCTAGAAGATTGATTTGATCTGCGATATCTCCTATAATACCTGTAACATTTTTAATCTCTTCAGATTGAGTGATAACATCACTAGTTTTAACTGAAACATTTTGCATAGAAGAAGTGATCTCTTCTAAAGCTGCTGCAGTTTCTTCTAAAGATTGAGCTTGAGAATTTGAAGAAGTGGTTAAGCTTTGAACAGCAGTTTGTAATTTTCCACTTTCATTAGCTAAAGCATTAGCAAAGTCTGAACTTTGTTTTAGCATTTTAACTATTTCATCACCTAAAGCATTAGTAGTTAATTCAACACTTCCTGAAGCATTAGAGATTTTATTTCTAAAATCTAAGCTTTTGTATTCTTCAAATATTTTATGAATAACATTCATATCAGAACCTACTCTAGCTTGTAAAACATCAAGAAGTTTATTTAGAACATTTTTAAGTTCAATAAGCTGTGGGTTTCTTGGATTAGCAGTAATTCTTGCTGTTAGATTACCACCTTCTACAACTGATACGGTTTGAACTGATTCTTTAACAGCTTGATTGTCTTGTTCTAAACCTTTTTTAGTAGCAAGGATGTTTTCGTTGAT
>NZ_MJYF01000065.1:0-1685 GCF_001763175.1 Campylobacter sp. BCW_4332
TTATAGATAGTTTAATCTTTTTCTTCAAAGAAAAAGTTATAAAAGATTAAAAGAAAAGCTTTTAATCTTTTTAATATTAGATTGAATAGATTTTACATAATTGCTTATGCCTAAATCTTTCTGGCTCAATCGATCACTTATTTAGATTTCAAAGATTGACTAATAAGATTTGAATAACAATACTAAGTTAAAAGAACAAAACAAAAAATCATTTTTAAAAGAAAAGTTTTTAAATTAAAAACAAGATTTATAAAAAAGCTTTTAGTTTTAAATTAAAAAATTAAGAAAGTTAAAAACTCAAATAATTTAAAAACTTAAAAAATCTAAAATAAAGTTAATTTATAAAATCTACTCAGTTAGTGAAACTTTATAATTTAAAAGATTTTAAGTCCTTTTTTCAAAAAAGGAAATGAAAGTATAACCAATTAAACTTAAAAGGGGATTAAATAAAGGATTAAATAGTATAAATATTTGTGTAAGTATTTATATAAGTATTTGGTGGGTTTTTTGAAATTTGTATAAATAATATATCAAGGATTACTTACTTTTAAACATTGTAAAAAGCAATCAGACTTAATTAAATATAAATTTAAAATAAGTATAATTTTAAAACATTTTATATCAAAGGAAGAAAATGAAAAAAATATTTAGTGTTGTTTTAGTTGCCTTGATTGGCTTATTTTTAAACGCTTGCAATGATTCTAAAAACAAAGAAACAAATGCAAGCGTAGAATTAAAGGTTGGAACCGCCCCAAACTATAAACCTTTTAACTATAAAGAAAATTCAAAACTTACAGGTTTTGATACGGATCTAGTAGAAGAGATCGCCAAAAAAAATGGTATTAAAATTGTTTGGGTTGAAACCAATTTCGATGGGCTAATACCTGCTTTAAAAGCTGGTAAAATTGATATGATTGCCTCGGCTATGAGTGCAACGGATGAAAGAAGACAGAGTGTTGATTTTACTAAACCTTACTATATGAGTAAAAATCTTTATCTTAAACTAAAAAGTAACAATTTACTTCAAACAAAAAATGATTTAGAAGGTAAAAAAATAGGAGTTCAACTAGGAACTTTACAAGAAAATACTGCAAAAGCTATCAAAAATGCACAAGTGCAAAGTAATAAAGATTTAAATATTGCTGTTTTAGCACTAAAAAACAACAAAATTGATGCTATTATCGCAGATGAAGATACTGCTAAAGGTTTTTTAGCTGAAAATCCAGAATTGGTAAGTTTTTACCAAGAAATGGATGGTGGAGAAGGCTTTAGCTTTGCTTTTGATAAAAACAAACAAAAAGAATTGGTAAAAATTTTTGACAAAGGTATAGATGAGACAAAAACCAATGGATTTTACAATACTTTGATCAAAAAATATGAACTAGAGTAAGCGTGAAAATTCACGCTTATACAACTTAAATCTTCGTTGCGTTTTGTAAAATAACATTTCATACAAATTTACTCTCATTAAATTAATTTTTTATATAAAATAAAATTTAAATTGAAATTTTATAATTATATAATAATCAGTATTTAATTATACTTTAAGTTCAAATATTTTATTATTCCGCTATTTTATTTTTATATTTTATATTATTATTAAAAAATAAATAATATGAAATTAATTTCAAAATAAATCATTTTAAATAAGGAAGGAGAAAAATATTTGAGTAAAAATATTATTT
>NZ_MJYF01000066.1:0-94348 GCF_001763175.1 Campylobacter sp. BCW_4332
TTTGGATAGCTGCAAGTGGAGAGAGGTATTTTGATACGATGAAATAAAGGAGGATGACGCTAAATACTACTACAATAATGACAACAATGGCTTGAATAAATGCAGCTTTATGAATAGGTTTATTTATAATATCAGCGCTTTCGGTAATACAAGCTGTATAAGCAAAGACTTTAGTACAAGTTCCAAGTCTTTCTTGTCCTTTTAATCCATAGGTAAAAAAGTTATAATCTCCATTAGCCTTATATGCATTTAAAACAGGAGAATGATCAATAGACGGATTTAATAATTCTTTATTGGTTGCAGCAAATATTTTATTTTCTTCATCAAATAAAAAAGTATTTCCAGGAGTTTTTGCAACTAAATTTTGTAAATCTTCAGATGGCATATCTATACCTAACACCCCAATAAATTTACCATCTTTATAAATAGCTTTAGAATATGTTATCACATATTGTTTTGTTGCAGTATCTAAATATGTTGGTGTAATAAAAACATTATTCGTTTTTAATGCTCCTTGATACCATTCTTTTGCTTTTATATCCAAATTATCATATAAATTAGGCATTATTTTTTTGTTATCATTAGCTTGTTCGCTGAGTAAAACTTTTCCATTTGCTAAACCTAAATAAGTATTTAATGCGTCTGTACTATGGCGATAATATTTCAATATTGGACCAACATTGTTAATAATATTTTCTTCGGTATTTAAAGATTGATAAGGTAAATTTATTATATCTTTTTCTAAATTCTCAGTAAAAGATATATTTGTTGACCTAAAATTTTCAACAGTAGATTGCGTAACTTTAAGCAGGTCAGTTTGATTTTTAAGAGTACTTTCATGTAGTGAGGTTTTTGTAAAATAAAAACTTACAATACCTAGAATAATTAAGGCAAAAATTGCAATTAAATTTGCAATAAGAGAAAGCTTAAATTTTATACTATTCATTTTTTTCCTTTATTTGTATTTATTTTTAAATTTAAAATTAAATCTAGTATTATTTTATCAAAAAATATAAAATATTTCTTGACTTTTATCTTGAAAATTTAAAAATTTAATTATATTAATTGAAAATTATATGTATTTTTCTAAAAAGTAGCATTAATATAAAATAATAAAATATTTAGTTAAAAATTGAATTGTATGAAATTTATACTTATAAAGGATTAGAATGGCTTATACGATCATAGAGGTAGAAAGAAAAACAGGAGTTTCTAGTAGAACACTTAGGTTTTGGCTAGATAAAGGTTTATTTCCCTTTGTGGAAAAAGATAAAAATGGAGTGCGTTATTTTAGTGAAAAAGATTTAGAATGGGTGATTTGGGTGGATTGTTATAGACAAATTGGCATGAGTATCGAGGATCTTAAAAGATATATTTTTTTATGTGCTAAAGGAAAGAGTACTGCAAAAGAGAGATTAGAGATTATTTTAAAATTAAAAGAAAAAACACTAAAAGATATGAAAAAATTGGAGAGTATTATAAAAAAACTTGATTTTAAAATAGATTATTATGAAAAAATGGTTATGGAAAATAAAGATGAGCTAAATCCTTTAAGTAAAGATTATATTAAACGGAAAAAACGAGTAAAAATTTAAAAATATTTAATTTTATTCTTGACTTACACCAGATGTTAGGTTTTATACTTTTGATTAACATGATAGAAAAATGTTTTAATAATTAAGAACTATTAGTTTTTAATAAAAAATAAAAAAAGGATAAAAATGCAAAGAAGAAAATTAAGAAATTTGGAAGTAAGTGTCTTAGGACTTGGTTGTATGGGAATGAGCTTTGGTTATGGAGAAACTAAAGATGAAAAAGAGATGATAACACTCATTCATAGGGCAAAGGATCTTGGTATTGATTTTTTTGATACAGCCGAAGTTTATGGTCCTTTTATTAATGAAGAATTAGTAGGTAAAGCAATAAAACCTTTTAGAAATGAAGTGGTATTAGCAACAAAATTTGGTGTTAGGATTGAGGGTGCTAAGCAAATTGTTGATAGTACGCTTAATAAAATTAGAGAAAGTTTAGAAGGTAGTTTGAAGCGTTTGCAAACAGATTGTATAGATCTTTATTATCAACATAGAGTCGATACAAATGTTCCAGTTGAAGAAGTTGCTAATTTAATGAGCGAGTTTTACAAAGAAGGAAAAATTAAGGCTTGGGGTATGAGTGAAGCAGGAGTGCAAAGCATTAAAAAAGCTCATGCAGTATTTCCGCTTAGTGCGGTTCAAAGTGAGTATTCTTTATGGTGGAGAGAACCAGAAAAAGAACTTTTAAAAGTTTTGGAAGAATTAAATATAGGTTTTGTTCCTTTTTCTCCTTTAGGAAAAGGATTTTTAGCAGGTAAATTTGATGCAAATTCTACTTTTGAAAATAATGACTTTAGATCACAAGTTCCACGTTTTAAAAGCGAGAATTTAAAAGCTAATTTGGATTTAGTTTATGCATTAGAAGATATAGCAAAAGCTAAAAATGCTACTTTAGCACAAATTGCTCTTGCTTGGGTTTTGGTGCAAAAAACATTTATTGTGCCTATTTTTGGAACAACAAATTTACGAAGGTTAGAAGAAAATATTAATGCTGTTAATACTCATTTTACTCAAGAAGAATTAAATCATTTAAAGAGTATTTTAAAAAAAATAATAATCAAAGGGGATCGGTATGCCGGTGAAGCAGCTCTTAGAGTTGAGAAATAAAAAGTTTGGTTTATTTCTTATTGTAATGGTTTTATGTAGTTTTGTTAAAGGAGTGTAAATGCAAGAACTTGAAAGTAAAGGAATTCATGGAAGTTTTAAAGGCGATAGTAAATTTTTTAGCAAAAATGTAAAAGTTTCTATGATGTTTAAATCAAATGAGTGGAGAAATTTTAGTGGAGCTTTGGTTGAATTTGAAGCCAGTGCTAGAAGTGCATGGCATACTCATCCTCAAGGACAAACCTTAATCGTAACAGAGGGTGAAATCATCACAAAAGTTCCAGGTCAAAAAGCCTTTATAGCCAAAAAAGGCGATGTGATAAGCTGTCCTATAGGAGTAAAGCATTTTCATGGTGCGACTAATACAAGTAGTGGAGCACACATAGCACTTACAGGCGAGAAAGAAGGTAAAAATGTAGAATGGCTTGAGCTTGTAAGTGATGAAGAATATGAAAATGCCTTAAAAGAAGCAAGAGAGTAAAGAAATTTGTAAATAAAACGCAAAAATTTTATAAAAACTTTTATGTTTTTTGGAGTATTTTAAATGCTCTTTTTTCGCAAATTTTAAAAACCACAAAGGATAAAACCATGCAATTAAGACAAAAAGCAAGAGAAATTTTTGAAAAACTCTTAGGAGGAGCAAAAAAGGATCAATTTTTTGCAAGTGATAAAGAGTATTTTATCAATCACATAAATTTTACTTTTGACGAGAGTTTTGTAAAAGCAAATTTGGATACACAAAAATATTTTTTAATCACCCTTGCTTCTACTTTAGCAGTAGGTGGAAAAATAGAGTTTAAAGCTTTACTTCAAGGTGCAATCAAGAATGATATAAGTCCTATTGTCATCAAAGAAGTGATTTATCAAGCTACGCCTTATGTGGGTTTTGCTAGAGTATGTGATTTTTTAAGTCTTTGTAATAAAGCATTTAAAAAACTAAATATTGCCTTATCTTTGACTTCACAAGACACCACTACGCAAGAAAATCGCAAAATAAAAGGCAGGGAAATACAAAATGCTATTTTTGGTGAAGCCAATATCACTAAAATGATAGAATCTACCCCAGAAGATAAAGCTTTTATAAATGATTTTTTGAGTGCGAATTGTTTTGGAGACTACTATACACGCACAGGACTTGATCTAAAAACTAGGGAGCTTTTAACCCTTGTGTATCTTATCTCACTTGGTGGGCTAGACAATCAAGTAAAAGCTCACATACAAGGCAATCTTAACATGGGACAAAGTAGAAAAGATTTGCTAAATATCATTGCAGCTCTTATTCCATATATCGGTTATCCAAAGGCTTTAAATGCAATTGCTGTGTTAGATAGTTTGACTTTATAATTTTTTTATGTTAAAAATTTATGTTGCATTTTTATTGAATGAAAGGATTAAAAAATGGACTTTAAAACTTTATTGAATATAAAAGAAAAAAGATTACAAGAATGCCAAGAATTGATAAAAAAGCTTGAAAAGGAAAGAAGCAATTATGAAATTGCAAATTGTAAAAATATAAAAGAAATAAATATAAAATTAGAAAAATTGATAAAAAAAGAAATTTTATTTTTTGAAAATTTAGAATATGAAAAATTTAAAAATAATCCCCAAGAATTTGATGATTTAGAAGATGAAATTTATTTTTATTTTGATTTATATATGATAAATATTTCCAAACTAGAGTTAAAAGAGCTTGAGTTTAACTCTAAAGTTGAATTTAAAAAATATGAAGAACGCTATGAGACAAGAAAAGATAAAAAAGATTTTATTAAACTTTTAAAATCAATTTTGCAAACTTCAAAAGATTTATTTCAAGTTACAATTTTGGCTGGATTTTCCATAATTATTTTTATACTCATTCTACATTCTTTGCAAACAAAAACCATTCCTTTTTTGGATAGCCAAAAGGCAACTGCTTTGGCAATTACAGGAGTTTTATTTGGAGGAATTTTTAGTTTTTTCTACATGGGAATATTTTCTTTTTCAAGAGAACTATATAAACAATATTTTAAAATACCAAAAAGAATCCCTTTTATAATTTATATCACTTCATCCATTATCACTTTTATCACATTACAGAAACCCAATATATTATTATTAATATCTATTGCTATTGTATTTATAGTTGCAAATGGTGCATTATATTTTTTTGGAAAAAAATATAGAATTTCATCAAATAACTTTGAAATTTTTGCAACACAAACAATGTTAATATTTGTAATATATATAGCTATTGCTATTATTAGTGTTTTTATCATCATTAAATCTCAAGAAGTTAATTATATTTATCTGGGTATTGGTTATTTAATTATTTTTATATTTTTTAGTCTTCAATTGTGTTTTAAAGACTTTAAAAGTTTTAAATTTTTTGCTTTGATTAACACTATTATCTTATTTTTATCTATTATGTTTTTAAATGAAAATATTACTTCTTATTTGAAAATAGGCAATTTTAAGGTAGAAGAAATGACACTAAGTAAAAATAAAATTGTAAAAAATAAATTATTAGATAATAATATCAGCTTTATTGAAAATGAAGAAGGTTTAAAAGTAAAAGATTTATATATTCTTTCAGATGCAAAAGATGTATATTATATACAAAGCAAAAAAGAAGAAAATAAGAAACTAAAAAAGTCATTTCTAATAGATAAAAAATATGTTTTAGATAAAGATTTTTGATAAAAAAGGAAAGTTAAAGTGCAAAGTATAAGTTAAAATATTTTACTTTAGTATAAATTGCACTTATTTTTAAATATATCAGTTTAAAAGAACTTAAAGACTATAAAAATGCGAAATAAAAGCAGTTTCTATTAAAGAAAAATAAAATAACTTTATAATTTTCTTAAAATTTTGCAATATTTTTTTACATTTTTTCGATAAGAAAAAAGCTTAAAGTCATTCTTTTTTGCTACAAATTTGGTGTTTTTGTGAAATAAATTTTCAAGCTTTTTTCTTGTTTTTTCAATTTGTTCAAGTGAAGTAGTATTAAAAGAATTTAAGATAATTTTTATTTCTTTTTGCTTTAAAAAGTTTAGAATATCAGTATTTTGTTTACCTAGCCAAATTTCAAAACCAAATTTAAGTCCGACTTTAAAACTAAGCATATCAAAAAGTGTTTCACGCATAGAATTTAACAAATAATTTGACATTATAAATTGTTTTCTTAAAAGAGCTTTTTCTAATTTTGTAAAAGTAAAATAAAACTCATTGCATATTTCATCAAAATCTTTTTCTGTTGGTTTCTTAATGCAAAAAACATTCTCATTTTGAGTTTTCTTAAATCTTTGATCTTTATCTATAAGCGCTTTGCTTAAAGGTTCAAATTTATAATAATGTTTCAATGATTTTAGGGGGATAAATTTAAAGTCTATTCTCACTCCATTTTTAAAAATTACCAAAAAACTCACCCAATTTTTAGGCAAATCAGCTTTATAGAATTCAAAGCTTTCAGGCGCTTGATAAAATAAAATTTTTCCAAAATTTTTAATAAATTTAGGTAATTTTGCTTTTTTGATATCTTTGCTTTTGTTTAGGTTTAATAATTTTCTCAAATTTTTAGATTTTAGAAAAAATGAAATATCATAATCTTGATATTTATCCTTTTTAGCTTTCTTATTTACTCTTGAACCTTCAAGTGTTATAAGACGAATTTGTTTATAAATAAAAGCAATATTTTTAATTTTTTCTAAAATTCTTTTTTTGCTTTGCATCTAAAAATTCCTTTTAAAAAAAATCTTAAAAGTTTTATATTTATATAATAATGATTTTTATCCATTTTGATATACTTTAAAAATATTAAATTTTCATAAATTTTTAAGATATTTTTATATTTTATTAAAAATTCTATCCTTGTTTAAGGATAAGAAAATAAAATCTCTAAGAAATCTTCGCTATAAAAATTTGTTTTATTTTATATATTCCATTCATTTAAAATCGCTCCTTTATCACACAATTTCTTTATATTTAGAAGTAGCTTTGGCGGTATAAATTCTTTTATATTTTAAAATTTCTAAAGATTTTTAACATTATAAAAAAATACGTTAAACAATCAAAAAATTTTAACACATCAAGTATTTTTCTAATTTTTAAAAAATTATTTTCACTCTTGACTTATAGCTACTCTAATGTTTTATAATTATAAAAAATCAAAAAAGGAGCAAAAATGCAATACAAAATTTTAGAAAACAATCGCATCGCAAGTAAAGGCTATGCAATGCTTAGCAAGGATGCGAAATTCACACCTTTTGAATTTAGTCGCCATGCTATTGGCGATAATGATATTTTGATTAAAATCCTATATGCAGGTATTTGTCATAGCGATATTCACACTGCAAGAAGCGAGTGGGGAGAGGCTACTTATCCTTGTGTGCCTGGGCATGAGATAGCAGGAGAAGTGATTGCTGTGGGTAAAAATGTGAGTAAATTTAAAGTAGGAGATTACGCAGGGGTTGGTTGTATGGTAAATTCATGCGGTGAATGCGATGCTTGCAAACGCTCACAAGAGCAGTTTTGCGAAAATGGCAAAACCATCTTTACTTACAATAGTTGTGATGTATTTCACGGCAATGAAAACACTTATGGGGGCTACTCAAACAACATAGTTGTAAGTGAAAAATTTGCCATTTGTGTGCCAAAAAGTGCACCGATGGATAAGGTTGCACCTTTGCTTTGTGCGGGTATTACCACTTACTCGCCTTTAAAATTTTCTAAGATAAAAGAAGGCTCAAGCGTTGCTATAGCAGGCTTTGGCGGACTTGGTATGATGGCTGTAAAATACGCTGTTAAAATGGATGCAAAGGTTAGCGTTTTTGCTAGAAATGAAAACAAAAAAGCCGATGCTTTGGCTATGGGTGTAAGCTCATTTTACACAAGCTGCGATAAAAACGCCGTAAAAGAACGCTTTGATTTAATCATCTCAACCATTCCAACGCCTTATAATCCTGCTGTTTATTTGGATTTACTTAAATTTGGTGGCGAAATGGCTATAGTTGGCTTACCTCCTGTGGAAGATAAGGTAAATATAGGCATAAATGAGCTTGTGCATAAGGCAGGCAAAAAGGTTTATGGTTCGTTAATTGGCGGTATTGCTGAAACTCAAGAAATGCTTGATTTTTCTTTAAAACATGGAATTTATCCAGAAACCGAGCTTATTACCCCACAAGAAATCGATAAAGCTTATGAAAATCTAACCTCAGGAAAGGCTAAATTTCGCTATGTTATTGATATGACAAAAGAATAATTTAATACTTATCAAAAACTACATCGCTAATGTCAAATCCTCTTTGCTTAGCGATGTCTAAAAGCTCTTTTGTGCTTTTTTCATCTATTATATTTCTTGCTAAAATCCAAAGATATTTTTTATCAGGACTACCCACAATGGCAACTTTATACTCGCTATCAATAAAAATGATTTCATAATTTACTCTATTAAAAAGGTTCATAAAGATATTAAATCTCACTGCTAATTGTCTATTTGAAACGATTTTTGCCTTACCTTTTATGCTTGAAATTTCATTTTCTTTACTGCAAAAATTCTCAATCTCTACATAAGGAACACCATTTTTATATTTAAGCTCGTATTTTGCCTTTGAATTTAGGCAAGATTTTTGAAAAAAGGCGGGTTTTCTAGCCATTTCAAGCCATCCTCCCATATAATTTTGTAAAGAAAGTTCGCCAATTAATTCAAGCATTTTTTTCCTTTTTGTCTTTCTCGCCCCATTTGCACATAGCTTGTAAAATGGGAATTAAACTTTGTCCGCGTTTGGATAAGCTATATTCTACCTTGGGTGGAATTTGAGCGTATTCTTTTCTGATAATTAAACCATCATTTTCTAGTTCTCTTAAGGTATTGGTTAAAGTTTTAAAAGATATGGAGCTTAAAAAGCGTTTGAGTTCATTATAACGCACGATTTCATAGCGAAATAAGCAGTATAAAATACTCATTTTATATTTTCCATTAATTAATGCTAGAGTATAGTTAAATCCACATTCTTCGAAATTGCACTGAGAATTCTCTTTAGTCATTTAACATTCCTTTAGTATAGTATCTTACTTTATTTTCTGTATTGAAAATGATATTATGCTAAGTTATAATTGTATCATAAAATTTAAAAAAGGATAAAAATGAAAAATATACTCTTGCTTAATGGTGCTAAAGAATTTGGAAGTTCAAAAGGACAGCTTAATTTAACATTGCATAATCATGCTTTAGAAATTTTAAAAACATTAGGATACGAAGTAGATCAAACTCACATAGATCAAGGATATGATCCTAAAGAAGAGATACAAAAATTTATAAAAGCTGATGCTGTGATCTATCAAATGCCAGCTTGGTGGATGGGCGAGCCTTGGATAGTTAAAAAATATATCGATGAAGTGTTTGGTTTGGGTGCTGGAGTGCTTTTTAAAAATGATGGAAGAACTCATGAAAATCCTAGTAAAAACTACGGAAAAGGTGGTTTAGATCATGGTAAAAAATACATGTTTTCTCTCACTTGGAATGCACCTCTTGAAGCCTTTAATGATAAAAATGAATTTTTTGAAGGAAAGGGTGTAGATATGGTGTATTGGCATTTGCATAAGGCTCATGAATTTATAGGTATGAAAGCTTTACCAACTTTTATGTGTAATGATGTGGTAAAAAATCCTCAAGTGGAAAAATATCTAAACGAGTATGAACTACACTTGAAAAAAATTTTTTAAAAAATTTGACTTAAAAATTTCAAGGTGTAACATTGACTCGAACAAAGTATTTGTATATCTTGCTTGTTTTAGCTATGTTTTTATGGGGCTCATCTTGGCCTACTTCTAAGATTTTATCAGCTTATGCTGATACTTCTGTGATTACTTTTTGGCGTTTTTTCTTTGTTTTGCTAGGCTCTTTGATGGTATTAGGCTTTTTAAGAATTCCTTTAAGGCTTGAAAAATCTATTTTAAAATGGGTGCTGATAGCAGGAATTTTAAATGGGTTTTATACTTTTGTATTTTTTATTGCCATTAAGCATGGTTTAGCTGGAAAAGGCGGTGTTTTGGTTACAACTATGATTCCTATTTTTTCTTATTTTATATTTATGATAGCGATATTATTTCAAAAAGATAAAAAATCAACTCACAAGATCACAAAGAGTGAAATTTTAGGATTATTTTTAGGTTTATTATCTGGATTTTGTTTGTTAAATTTAGGGAGTTTAGAAGATTTATTTGGTAAATTTAATATTTTATTTTTAACTTGTTCTTTTATTTGGGCTTTGATAGCAGTGTTTAATCATAAAGCCAAAGGAGCTCACCCTTTGGCGATTAACTTTTATATTAATCTCATTTCTGTTTTAATGTTTTCTTGGGTATTGTTTGATGTAAAAAGTTATGAAATTTTTCATTTTGAATTTAAATTTTGGATCAGTATGTTTGTCGTTGCTTTTTTATCAACTATTATAGGTACTAGTATTTATTATTATGGGATTCACATTTTAGGGAGTGTTAAGGCAAATTCTTTTGTTTTAATCACTCCTGCTAGTGCTTTAATTTGCAGCTATTTTATACTAGATGAGGTGCCAAATGCACTTACCTTGTTAGGTTGTGCCTTGGCTATAGGTGCTATATATTTTATCAATATTTATGGCAAAAAAGCTTAGATCATTTTCTATAACCGTGGCTATTTTTGTATAGTCTCCTGTGCTTTGTCCTACTGCCATTAAAATGATAGGAATACCACTTTTTGGTACCTGTATGCTTCCAAAAACTGCAGGATCTGAAATAATATCTGTTGAGTTTTTATGCTCTATACTTTTGCTAGATTCTGTATAAATCACCATTCTATCACACTTTATAACTAGTATTTAAAAAAGCATCTATGCCTTTTTGAGTAAAAACATCTTTATTTGTTCCTAAAATAACGCGTATAATAGGATCTTTTGAGCTTTTAAAAATAGGATTTTCACATTCTCTAGCTTCTAAATTAAAAGGTGTAAAAGTATCATGAGTATTTAAAATATCATCTTTTTGCAAAGCTCTTCCTTTAAAAATTCCAACTCTCATTTTAGCATCGCTGGATTTAGAGTTTAAAAAACTTTTTACTTCAAAGCTACCTGCTACGCATAAATACCCACGAAAACCTATTTTTGCTAAACCAAGTTCTAAAATATCGCCTTTATTTGCTTTATATACCTTGCAAGTTTTTATTTTTTGATTATTAAGCTTTGCCTCAAATTCAGCCCCACTTAAAACAAAATAATTCTCATCTAAAAATTTATATTTTCCACCCTTTAAATAAAGCTCAATTCCTGCTTCATCTTGTTTGTTTCCAAGTAAGATATTTGTCATTCTTAAGGCATCTTCATCCATAGCCCCACTTCTTGCTATGCCAAATTTAGCAAATTTTTTTCTACCAAAGTCTTGCAAACTCGAATTTATAGATGTTTCAATGATTTTTATACTTATAAATTTCCTTTTGATAGATTTTTTAGCAACTTGCTCTTGGAACTCAAAAAATTCATCTTTTGAAATGGCTTTAAATTTTAAAAACATACCCGCTTTTAAAAGAGTGGAATTTTTTCATCTTCTTTATCAAAAAATTCCAAAGATGTTCTAGCAATGATTTACCAATCCCCTGGACTTGAAATAAGATAAACTCCTGTTTGTTTATTGGCTATACCTACACTTCCAGCTTCTATTTTTGCTCTAGGGCTTGAAAGGCGTGGGGTAAAAAGTTTTTTGTCCAAACCTCCAAGATAAGGAAAACCTGCCAAACCTAGCATAAAAACAAGATAGTAAGGCTTAGTGTGAAGAGATATAAGTTCTTCTTTTTAAATTTGATTGAAATTCTAAATCCAGTCCAAATTCTTCATCATAACAAAGTGGAACTTCTATACAAAGACTTGAGTTTTGCTCCGTAAGTTTAATATCCTTTTTAATTTTTTTCAAAAAATCAAGCAAAGAATTTAAAGAAAGTATACAAGGATTAAAGTATATAAGCAAGCTTGCATAAGTACTTATCAACTCATCAATATTATAAATTTCACCTTCTTTTAGGGCTTTTTGTATCCTTTGTTTCGTGCTTAAAACATAAGCATTGATTTGAGGTGAAATTTCTTGTTTAATAAAAAGCAAAAGCAAAGCCTTGCTTCCACTAAAATGCACACTAAACATTGTTAAAACCTATATAAAATTTTCCAAAGCACAAATTTGAATTTGTTCTTTTTCTAAATTTTCTTTGATTTTTTTAACAAATTCTAAAGCTTGTACATTATCCCCATGAACGCAAATACTATCCGCTTTTAAATCAATTTCTTTGCCATTTATGCTTGTAACTTTGCCTTCTTTTATCATTTTTACAACGCGTTTATCGCTAAATTTTTATCAATAGTTGCTATATTATAAAGTGTGCCATGAGCTTAAAATATTATATTTTCATACTTTTTGTTTTAGTAAAGCCAAAGCTCCTAGTTGATACAAGGCATGGTTTTTGACTTCTTCAAAGCTTATTTGCATATTGCGTCTTCCAAAACCCAAAAGATCAGGATAAGATGGGTGTGCTCCTATGCAAACACCATTTTGCTTGGCTAAATTTAAGGTCTTATCCATTACACAAGGATCACCCGCATGAAAGCCACAGGCGATATTTGCTGAGCTTACAAATTTTAAAATTTTTTTCATCCATTCCCATTTTATAGGTGTCAAAACTTTCCTCTAAATCACTATTTAAATCTACTTTGAACATTATTTGACCTTGTATATTTAATTATTGATTTTATTATATCTAAAGAAGAATTTTAAATAAGCTGAAAGTTTTGAAAAATAAATAAAAAAGTTACAATAAGTAAAAATAATATTTTAAGCAGGCTAAAACCTGCTTAATTTTAATCTTTCCTTGTTTTTGCATCAACTACGAATAAAGGTTTATAGAGCAGTTTAAATCCGCTAATAAAACTTAAAGTATCGTCACTTGTAAGCCAATTGATAAATTTTTTAGCTTCAGTATAATTAACATTTTTGCAATGTTTAGGATTTGTTGCTATAACAGAATAAAAATTTTTAAGGCTATCATCACCTTCATTTACAATGACTAAACTTGGATTTCCTTTTTCACTGGCTTCATATTTGATATAAGTGCCACGATCAGTTAAAATCACACCTTTTTTTTCTTCAGCGATTTTAATGCTTGCTAGCATACCTTGTCCACTTTGTTGATACCAGTTTTCTTTTTCAGGCACACCACCAAGATCTTTCCAAAGACTTTTTTCTTTATTATCAGTACCCGATTTATCGCCTCTTGAGATGAAAGTGAGTTTTTCATTTTTGATAAGTTCTAAACTTTCTTTTAAATTTTTGCCTTTAAATTTAGAAGCTATTGATTTATCCGCAATGATGATAAAATCATTATACATCACAGGGGTTCTATCCACGCCAAAACCTTTTTTTATAAATTCTTTTTCTGCTTTTGGAGAGTGTACAAAAAGTACATCAGCATTGCAATCTTCACCCATTTTTAAAGCCGCACCTGTTCCTACTGCAACCCATTTTAAGGTATTGCCGCTTTCTTGTTCATAAAGAGGCTTTAGAGCATCTAAAAGTCCTGTATTGTCAGTGCTTGTTGTGGTTGCCATTTTAAGTTCTGCTGCACTTGCACTTAAAGCTAAAGCAAGGGCTAAAGAAATGATTTTTTTCATTTTTTCTCCTTATAAATTTACATAAAAAAATATTTTAGCATAATTATGCTAAAATTACTTATTTTAAAAAGGATATTTTTGGATTATATTTTTGATGGTTTTAAACAAGCTTTATTTTTACTTTTTAATGCTGATGAAAGTGTAATTTCAGCTATAAAAACTACACTTTTAAGCTCAAGTATTTCTATAGTTTTAGCTTTGCTCATAGGTTTTCCTTTGGGATTTATCTTGGGCTTTTTTGATTTTAAATTTAAACGCTTTATAAAACTTATTATAGATACTAGCCTTTCTTTTCCAACAGTTGCAGTAGGACTTATACTTTATGCATTGATTTCAAGTCGAGGACCTTTGGGAGAATTTGGACTACTTTTTACTATAAAGGCTTTAATTTTAGGGCAGTTTATTTTAGCACTTCCTATAGTGATCGCACTTTTTTCAAATTTGATAGAAAATATGAATAAAAAACATTTTTTACTTATAAAATCTTTTCACCTAAGTCCTTTAAAACTTGTTTTAATGATGATTTATGAATTACGCTTTGCTTTGATTAGCGTCGTTGCACTAGCTTATGGACGCATTGTAGCAGAAGTAGGAGTAGCGATGATAGTGGGTGGAAATATTAAATACGACACTAGAACCATAACCACGGCTATTTCTCTTGAAACCAACAAAGGCGAATTTGCTAGTGGTATAGCTTTGGCTTTGGTTTTAATTCTCATTGCCTTTTGTTTAAATTTCATTACACATAAACTTAAAAGAACATAAAATGATAGAAATTTCTAATCTTTTTTTCAACTATCAAAACAAAGAAGTTTTAAAAATTAAAAATTTAAAACTTGATACAAGTAAAATTAGCATCTTAATGGGAACGAATGGAAGTGGAAAATCTACATTTTTAAGAATATTAAAATTTTTAGAAGGAGATTTTTCAAAAAATATTTCTTATTTTGGAAATTTTAAACTTAATAATAAACAAAAGCGTGAAATTTATTTGCTTTTTCCAGAGCCTATTTTGTTAAATCGTAGCGTAAGGGCAAATTTTTTATTTACTTTAAAAACTTATGGGATTAAAGAAGATATCGAAGAACGTATAAAAGAAAGTTTGATGTTTTTAAATTTAGATGAAAGTCTTTTAAGTAAACATCCTAATGAACTTTCATCAGGACAAAGTCAAAAAATAGCTTTTGCTATAGCTTTAAGCGTAAGAGCGAAGTATTATTTACTTGATGAACCGAGTGCTTTTTTGGATAAAAATACTACGCTTTTATTTAAAAAAGCTATTCTTAAAATGCACGAAAATTTCAATACAGGTTTTTTAATCGCAAGTCATGATAAACATTTTTTAGATTCTTTGGCTCAAAAAAAACTTTATTTACACAGTGGAGAAATTTTAGAATTTGAAAATACTAATGTTTTTGAGCTAGAAAATCAAGGTGTGAAATTTTGTAATTTTATAGATTTTAGTAATTGTAAAAAATATAAAGATTTTAAAAAACCTCCAAGTAAAATTGCGATTGATCCTTATAAAATTTCTTTTTTTAATTCTAAAAATATCCCAAAAAATAATTATGAGTTTATTTTAGAAAAATGTTATATTATAGCACTTAGAAGTAGGAAAAGTGATGTTTTTATAAGGGTAAGTTGTATGGATAAAATTTTAGAATTTGCTTTAGAAAAACAAGAATTTTTAAAATTCGATTTAAAATTATACGAAGAACTCAGTCTTTATTTTTATGAAGATGCAATATGTTTCTTAAATTAACATACATTATAAAATTTAAATAAAATATTACAAATATTCCCATTTTTTATAAAATTTATCTTAATTATTTTTTAAATTTGTATTTAATATAAATAAACTCTTATATAATGTTTAAAAATAACCATAAAGGAGTTTTTATGCTTAATCAAAATAATCAAGAGCTTTTTAAGCCAAGTAAAGAATTTTCTCGTAATGCTCGTATAAAAAATTTATGTGAATACTATGATTTATGCGATGAAGCTAAAGAAGATTTTGAAGGTTTTTGGAAAAGACAAGCACTTGAGAAGATCGAGTGGTTTTCGCCTTTTTCAAGAGTGCTAAATGAGGATAAAGCTCCATTTTATAAATGGTTTGAAGGTGGAACTTTAAATGTAAGCTATCAATGTCTTGATCGTCATATGAAAACAAGACGCAATAAAGCTGCTTTGATTTTTGAAGGTGAAATGGGGGATTATGAAGTTTATACTTATAGAAGATTATTGCATGAAACTTGCAAGGCAGCCAATTTGCTTAAAAAATTCGGAGTAAAAAAAGGCGATAGGGTTGTAATTTATATGCCTATGATTCCAGAAACAGCTATAGTAATGTTAGCTTGTGCAAGGATTGGGGCTATTCATAGTGTGGTATTTGGAGGGTTTTCTCCTGAAGCCTTAAGAGATAGAATTATAGATGCAGGAGCTAAACTTGTGGTAACGGCTGATGGTGCTTTTCGTCGTGGCAAACCTTATATGTTAAAACCTGCAGTAGATAAGGCTTTAAGTGAAGGGTGTGAAAGTGTAGAAAAAGTACTTATAGTTATACGCAATAATGAGCCTATAGAATATATTAAAGGAAGGGACTATGTTTATAACGAACTTGTGAAAAATGAATCTTATAAGTGTGAACCCGAAATCATGGATAGCGAGGATTTGTTGTTTTTGCTTTACACTTCAGGATCAACGGGCAAGCCAAAAGGAGTTATGCATGCAAGTGCAGGATATATACTTTGGGCACAAATGACTATGGAATGGGTTTTTGATATTAAAGATTATGATAATTATTGGTGTAGTGCTGATGTGGGTTGGATTACAGGACATACTTATGTAGTTTATGGGCCTTTAGCATGTGGAGCAACGACTATAATGCATGAAGGGACTCCTACTTATCCAAATTCTGGGCGTTGGTGGAGAATGATAGAAGAGTATCAAATAAGCAAATTCTACACTTCGCCAACTGCCATAAGAATGCTTCATGCTGATGCGCCTGATGAGCCAAGAAAATATGATTTAAGTACGCTTGAAGTGCTTGGAACGGTTGGAGAGCCTATAAATCCTAGTGCTTGGAAGTGGTTTTATGATGAAATAGGGGGAACTAAAAGTCCTATAGTCGATACTTGGTGGCAAACAGAAACAGGTGGACATATGATCACGCCTTTACCAGGCGCTACTCCTTTAAAACCAGGTTGTGCCACCTTGCCTTTACCAGGAATTTTTGCAGAAGTTATTGATGAAGAAGGCAATAAAAAAGATGAAGGTGAAGATGGATTGCTTTGTATAACTAAACCCTGGCCTTCGATGATTCGTGGAATTTGGGGTAATGATGAACGTTATATAGAAAGTTATTTTTCTCAAGCTAAAAAAGATGGAAAAGCTGTATATTTTAGTGGCGATGGTGCTTTTTACGATAAAAATGGTTATATTACCATCACAGGAAGAACAGATGATGTGGTTAATGTTGCAGGACATCGTATAGGAACAGCTGAAATTGAAAGCGCTATTGCTAAACATCCAAGTGTAGCAGAATCAGCTGTAGTGAGTATTTTGGATGCGATTAAGGGCGAGTCACTGTTTGCTTTTGTGGTTTTAAGTCCTACATCCAGTTGTGATCTTGGCGGAGCTATAGAAACTTTAAAAGAACTTAATGACATTTTAAGAGTAGAGATAGGACCTATAGCTAAAATAGAAAAAATTCTTTATACTCCAGGCTTGCCAAAAACTAGAAGTGGTAAAATAATGAGAAGAATTTTAAGAACTATAGCAAGAGGTGAAGAAATCAAACAGGATATTTCAACACTTGAAGATTCTGGAGTAGTAGAAACCATTGTTAAATTGGCTAAGGCCGAGTTTGAATAACTACCAAGGTAAAAAAACTTTGCCTTGTTGCATGAAAATTCATAAAAATTAAGCTATAATGATAAAAAAATAAAAGGAAATTTTTATGCTTCAAACTTGTATTTTCCCTGCCGCAGGTTATGGGACAAGATTTTTACCTGCAACAAAAACTTTACCTAAAGAGATGTTACCTATCTTAACCAAACCTTTGATCCATTATGGGGTTGATGAAGCTTTGGAAGCAGGAATGGAAAATATGGGATTTGTAACAGGACGTGGAAAAAGAGCTTTAGAGGATTATTTTGATATTTCTTATGAACTTGAACATCAAATTTCAGGTACAAAAAAAGAATACTTACTTGATGAAATTCGCTCTTTGATCAATCGTTGCACCTTTACTTTTACAAGACAAAATCAAATGAAAGGTTTAGGTGAAGCGGTTTTAAAAGGTAAACCTTTAGTTGGCGATGAAGCTTTTGGCGTAATTTTGGCTGATGATTTGTGTGTCAATGAAGAAGGCTTAAATGTTATGGCTCAAATGGTAAAAATTTATGAAAAATATCGCTGCACCATCATAGCTGTGATGGAAGTACCAAAAGAGCAAGTTTCAAACTATGGAGTAATTTCTGGAAATTTTGTAGAAGAAAATCTTATCATGGTTAATTCTATGATAGAAAAACCAAGTCCTGATGAAGCTCCAAGTAATCTTGCTATCATAGGAAGATATATTTTAACTCCTGATATTTTTGGAATTTTAGAAAATACTAAAGCAGGAAAAAATGGAGAAATTCAACTTACCGACGCACTTTTAACTCAAGCAACCAATGGTATGGTTTTAGCTTATAAATTTCAAGGGAAACGCTTTGATTGTGGAAGTGTAGAAGGCTTTGTAGAGGCTACAAATTATTTTTACGAGAAAAGTAAATGTTAAACAATACACTTTTTTTTAAACAAAGTGAAATTCACACTATAAGCTCTTATGCAAATCGTATTAATGATGAGGTAAAAAGTGGAGATATAGGGTATTATCATCTTATTGACACGAGCTTAAGCCTGATTGATGAGAGTTTGGCTTTTATCAAAGACAAAGAACACATAAAAAATATTATTTTAGTGGGAATGGGTGGTTCAAGTTGCGGTGTAAAAGCCTTGCGTGATATGCTTTTTAATGAAAAAAGTAATCAAAGAGAACTTTTTATACTCGATAACACAAGTTCACATTCTTTTAATAAGACTTTAGAAAAAATCAAGCTTGAAGAAAGTTTGTTTTTAATCATCAGTAAAACAGGTAGCACTATAGAAGTTGTATCGCTTTTTAAACTTCTTATTGAACATTTTAAACTTGATATGCAAGAATTAAAAAAATACTTTGTTTTTATTACCGATAAGGATTCAAAACTTCATCAAGAAGGTGAAAATTTAGGTATTAAATGCTTTTTTATCCCTGCAAATGTAGGAGGTCGTTTTAGCATACTTTCAGCTGTAGGTATAGTTCCGCTTTGTTTTTGTGGCTATAATGCCAAAGCTCTTTTAGAAGGAGCTAAAGCTTGTTTTGAAGATTTTTTTACTCACAAAAAAGATGAAATTTTACAAAAAGCCTATCATTATTGTACACACAAAAATGCCAATATCAATGTACTTTTTTCATATAGTGATGCTTTTAAAGGCTTTAATGAATGGTATATCCAGCTTATTGCTGAAAGTTTAGGTAAAAAGCAAGGCTATAAACGCATAGGTTTAACTCCTATTGCACTCATTGGAGCAAGAGATCAGCATAGTTTTTTACAACTCATCATGGATGGACCTAAAAATAAAACTGTAACTTTTTTAAAAATCAAAGACGCTCAAAAAGCACCTATTATCCCTGATATTCATTTTAAATTTTTAGATTCTTTAAGTAATAAAGTCAATCTTCACGAACTTTTAAACGCTCAATGTGATGCAACTATGCACGCTTTAATCGCCGAAAATTTGAGTGTTGATGTGATAGAACTTGAAAAACTTGACGCTTGGCATGCGGGATATTTGATGTATTATTATGAACTTTTTACTTCAACTTGCGGTGTTATGCTAGGGATTAACACCTATGACCAACCTGGTGTGGAAGTTGGAAAGTTGATCTTAAAAAATATATTAAATTCTTAATCAAAATTCATTAAAAAAGAGTATAATGATTCTAAGTTAAAATTAGAATAAAAATTTTTAATTAATAATAATTATTATTTAAGAATTTTATGTTATAATTTTAAAAATTAAAAAAAAGGAGTCAATCATGTCAGTTACAAAACAATTATTACAAATGCAAGCAGATGCTCATCATCTATGGGTTAAATTTCATAATTATCACTGGAATGTAAAAGGTTTGCAATTTTTTTCTATACACGAATACACAGAAAAAGCTTATGAAGAAATGGCAGAACTTTTTGATAGTTGCGCTGAAAGAGTTTTACAACTTGGCGAAAAAGCCATCACTTGCCAAAAAGTTTTAATGGAAAATGCGAAAAGTCCAAAAGTTGCAAAAGATTGCTTTACTCCGCTTGAAGTCATAGAACTGATCAAACAAGATTATGAATATCTTTTAGCAGAATTTAAAAAACTCAATGAAGCAGCAGAAAAAGAAAGTGATACCACAACAGCTGCTTTTGCGCAAGAAAATATCGCAAAATATGAAAAAAGTCTTTGGATGATAGGTGCTACTTTACAGGGTGCTTGCAAAATGTAATTTAAGGGGCTTTATGCCCCAATTATACAAACTAGGTTATAATATCCTTTTTTAAAGGATAAAATTGAAAGTACTTAATTTTTTTTATGAAAATCACCCTAAATTTGAGGTAAGTTATGAAAGAAAAAATCAAATTTCAAAACCAAATATTATCATAAAAGGCCCACGATTTTGTGGTAAAAAAACACTTATTTTTAATTTTTTATCTCAATTTAAAGCAAGTGAAATTTTGTTTTTAGATTTATATGATACACGCTTTGAAAAACAAAGTTTAGAAAGTCTTGCTGATTTTCTGAATGAAAATTTACAAATTAAAATTCTTTGCCTTTATAATTTGGATTTTATCCCTAATTTAGAAAAAATTAAAATTCCCATCATCTTAAGTACAAATATAAAAGATTTAAATATAAATGGGTTTGAAGAGCTTGAACTCGATTATTTTGATTTTGAAGAATTTATTAGTGTAAGTAAGAAAAATTTACCTATAAATAATTTAGTAGGTCTTTTTTTGCAAAGTGGACGCAGTAAATTTGGAGAAAAAAACATACTTCTAAGACAAAGCTTCACTCTTTTAGAATTAGAAATTTTAAAGTATTTAGCTTTAAATTTGGGTCAGCAAATCAGTATTTCTAAGATATTTATAGAACTCAAAAAAAGATTAAAAACTTCAAAAGATAGTGTTTATCAAGCTATAAAAAAATTAGAAAATACTTATGTGATCTATACTTTAAAACATGATGAAAAAAAACTTCAAAAGATTTATTTTAAAGATTTTGGCCTAAGAAATAATCTTTGTATTTCAAAGGATTTTTCACATTTATTTGAAAATTTAGTTTTAAACGAGTTATTTAAATTTAAAGAAGAATTTTTTTATAACAAATACTTTAACTTTTATAGCCAAATATCTAAAATTGCTTATATTTCAAGTCCAACTTTAGATATTGATTTGATTAAATTACGTGCTAAGAAAATTTTACCAAAGGCTTTAGAACTTGGAATTTTTCATGTGATCTTTATCACTCTTTCAAGCGAGGATAGTTTTTTTGAGCAAGGGGTTAAATTTGAAGTCATATCTTTTGATAAATTTTCACTTGGATTTTAGGTGTTGTTTGAGTTTGTATCGTATTTTTCAAGGTTGTATCGTTTGATGATTTTTGTAATAAGATTGATATAATATCCCTTGCGTTCAGAATAAGAATCTAAAGTTTTAATAGCCTCTAGCCCTGTTATCTCTTTGCCTTCGTTTTCAAATTTAGCTCTTACATCGCGAAACTTTTCATAAGCAAAATGACGATTTAAATTTAAAACATAAGAGTCAACACTATCTTGCAGACTATCAAAAATTTTAATTTTGTGTTTTTTATCTGGATGTCTTAAATCAGGAATTAAACCTTTCTCACCCCAAGTCCATTCTCCAAAAAGATTGTTTGCTTCTCCTGCGAAGCGACTGGTACCTGTAGCACTTTCAACTAAAGCTTGGGCTATACCCATGGATTTTGGAATTTTTTGAATACGTTTTTTATATTCTGCAAAATCATAAAGATTTTCAATGCGATATTTGTTTTTTATCGTGATAAGTTTTTCAAGATTTATTTGGTTTGAAGTCCTAAAGCCTGTTTTGTAAGCATCTTTAAAAAAGGCTTCGATAAAGGCTCTTTCTTGTTCAATTTTTTTAAAGCTTTGATCAAACATTTCATTCATTTTTATAAAAAAAATTTGTCTTTTTTGATCTATATCAAGTTTGTAATATTCCTCTCCAAATCCACTCTTTAGATCATCAGCAAAAAGTGGGATTAGAAAAAGACTAAGAAAAATTATAATTGGCTTCAAAACAATACTTTACCTTTCCCTCAAAAAACAATTCTTCATTTTTATATGTAAACCCCACCTCTTCACCACTTTTAGGAGTTATTTTAACTTTATTTTGTACTTTTTTATTTAAAAATGCCAGATAAAAACAAGCTCCCATTCCTGTGCCACAAGCTAAGGTTTCATCTTCAACTCCGCGTTCATAGGTGCGAACTTTTAAATGATTTTCATCTAAAATTTTTACAAAATTAACATTGGCATTATATTTTTGTCTCATTTTTTGACAAAGCATTGTATCAAATTCATCTAAATTTTGACAAAGATGTACTAGATGTGGAACTCCAGTGTTGCAAAGTTGCCAAGTTTTTCCTAATTCTTCAAAAGTATTTTGCACGCTTTTTATTTTGCCTAAAGATACTTCAACTTTATCTTGATTTACCTTTGCTTTTATTACTCCTGCACCAGTTAAAAAACTCATGTTAGGATTTATTTTGTTAATATGATGTACAAAATGTGCCGCAGCCCTTGAGCCATTGCCACACATAGCAGCCCTTGAGCCATCGTTATTATAAAATTCCCATTCAAAGTCGTATTTTTCATGAGGCAATATCACGATAAAGCCATCCGCACCTATACCCTCATAACGATTACAAAGTTCTTTAGCTAAAGCACTTCTATCTTCTTTTCTATCAGCATTTGTTATGACAAAATCATTCCCACTTGCACAATATTTATAAAATTTCACATTTTTCCTTTAGAAATTTCTTGTATTACTTTAACACATTCTTGCCTAAAATCGGCATAAGAATTAGTATTTTTAATGATAAAATCTGCTTTTTTAAGTTTTTCTTCAATATCTATTTGAGAATCAAGTCTTGCTTTTGCAGCTTCTAAGCTGAGCTTATCTCTTTGCATGATTCTTTTAAGGCTTAATTCTTTAGGTGTGTAAATTACAATGACTTTGCCTAAATTTTCATAAGCACCGCTTTCAAAAAAAAGAGGAATTTCTACAAAAAAAGCTTTATTTTCCTTATCTAGAATTTGCATTTGTTCTAAAATTTTAGCTCGAATTTTAGGATGAGTGAAATTTTCTAAGATTTTTTTAGCTTCTTTATTGTTAAAAACAATTTCTCCAAGGATTTTTCTATCGATTTTCTTTTCTTTTGTGAGTAAATTTTTTAAACTAAAGGGAGAAAAAATCTTTTCAAGTTCTAAAGCATTTTCATCTAAAATTTTATGAGCGGTTTTGTCTGCGCTAATGCTTTTAAAGCCTAAAGAATTCGCTATTTCTATAAAAGTGCTTTTACCGCAAGCAATTGAAGCGGTTACAAAAAAAGCATTTTTCATCTTATGCCTTATTAAAACTTTTTTCGTTAAAATACCTTTTTAGTTCTTAAAGGAAAATAAATGAAAATTTCATATAAAGATGCAGGCGTAAGTATAGATAATGGAAATGCCTTTGTAGAGGCTATAAAACCTTTGGTTAAAGAAACTTTTAATGATAATGTTGTAGGCGGAATTGGTTCTTTTGCTGGTGCTTTTAGAATGCCAAGTGGTTTTAAAAAGCCTGTGATTTTAGGTGCAACAGATGGGGTTGGTACCAAGCTTCGCTTGGCAATTGATGCTAAAAAATATGATACTATAGGGCAAGATTTAGTAGCAATGTGTGTGAATGATTTGATTTGTAATTTTGCTACGCCTTTGTTTTTCCTAGATTATTATGCTACAGCCAAGCTCGAAGTAGAAGTAGCAAAGGCTGTTGTATCAGGCATTGCCAAGGGATGTAAGATGGCAAATTGTGCATTAATTGGCGGAGAAACTGCTGAAATGCCTGGAATGTATGCAAAAGATGATTTTGATCTTGCGGGTTTTGCAGTGGGTATGGCTGAAGAAGATGAGATTGATAGAAGTAAATTTGTTAAAAATGGTGATATTTTATTGGCACTTCCTAGTTCAGGACTTCATTCAAATGGTTATTCTTTAGCTAGAAAAGTACTTTTTGAAAGTTTAAAATTAAAATTTGATGACAAGATAGAGGGTAAAAATTTAATTGATATTTTGTTAGAACCTACAAGGATTTATGTGCGTGATTTTCTTACACTAAAGCCTTATATCAGTGCTCTAGCACATATTACAGGGGGTGGTTTAGTAGAAAATTTACCACGCGTTTTACCTCGTGGTATGGGTGCAACTATACGCAAACATCATCTTAAAACTCCTGAAATTTTTTATACTATAGGACAGGCTGTAGAAGAAAGCGAAATGTATAGAAGCTTTAACATGGGAGCGGGTTTAGTAATGGTTGTAGATCCTTCTAATGTAAGTAAGGTTTTAGAAAATTCAGATGCCTTTATTATCGGCGAAATTTGCATTAATGAAGGTATTGTTTTAGAGTGAAAATAAAGCGTCAATACGCTTTATTTGTGTATTTTAAGTTCTATTTTTGTAGTGTTTTGTTCTTTTGGCAAAGGATTGGTTTGTGCTAGATAAAAGGCTACGAGTACATTTACAAGCATAGCGATAAGTAAAAGAGGAGTGGTTCGTTTTATAATATCCATTGGAGCTACTTTTGCAAATCCAGCTAAAGCTATGATTCCGCCTGCTATTGGTGAAGCTGCACGACCTAAACAAGATGCAATTTCTATAGGTAAAACTAGAGTAATAGGTGCAACGCCTAATTTTGTAGCTATATCAGGAGCTAGTTTTCCAAAAGCATTAAAAGCAGCAATTCCACTTCCCATAATCACTGTGGCAAAATAAACTAAAAAGCTTAAAATAGCTATACTCAAAAGAATTCCAAACCATGCAAAATTTCCTGTTCCAAGATTTGAAACCGCGTTAGCAAGGATATTAACTCCACCAAGTGCTTTAATGCCTTCAGCAAATACTCCAGCGGCGATGGTTATGCTTACGACTGAGATAAAAATTTCAGCCATAGCTTTTAAAATCACCATCATATCTTCGCCTAATTTTCTAGCATTTCTGTGTCTTGCAAATTCAACAAGAAAAACTAAAGAAATGCTTACAAAATTTGCTGTTACAACATCGAGCTTGATAGTAAAAAAATACGCTGTAAATAAAAATACAACAGGTAACCAAGGAAAGAGTATGTAAAAAGTAGGGCATTTAGGATCAATGATTTGCGGAATTTCAACTTCATCATTTAAAACACCTTTTTCTTTATCTCTTTTATCAATCCAAGCAAAATAAAAAGGAATCAAGATGGCAATAACTACAACATAGGCAATCACACTATAAATTTGGTAATTTAAAAAAAGCCCTACGACATTATCACTTTGTCCTACTATATCTGCCATATTGATTGAATTTCCATCTTTTGGACCATAATCAAGCGCAATTAAAGAAAGCACACATACAGCTGTAATAGGACGGATTTTAAGTGAGATTAAAACAGGATAAATACATGCTAACAAAACAAAAGCAATCCAGCATAGCTAGAAATGACGATTTTTAAAGCCATTCCAACAACAAAAGTTCCACTTAAAATCAAGTATTTATTTTTGATTTTTCCTAAGGGTTTATTTGCTAAAAAAGCAAGTTTTGCCGAAGCATTGATATGTTTCATATAGGCAGCAAAACCTGCCACACTCATGATAATAAGTCCTACTCCAGAAAGCTGACTTTTAAAAGTCGCTGTGATAAAAGCATAGCTATCAAGTAAAACATTCAAAAAGCTTGCATGTTCTCTGCTCGGGGCTTTTGGTATAGGTGCTCCTGTGATGTAAAAAGCAAAAATAAGCAAGATAATACCTGAAAGAAAAAATACAAAAATAGGATTGTATTTTTTGAGTATATAATAAGCAACAACAATTACCGCTAAAAGTGTAGAACATATCATAAAAATTGGCATGATTTCTCCTAAGGTTATTATTAGCTTTTATTTTATTTTAGCTAAAATTTAACTAATAAATATTTTTCATTTAAAATTTTACTTATTTTTTGCATTATAAAATTAATAATATGTATAGTTTGGTTACTGAAAGGTTTATGTTTGTATAAAAAATGATTTTTATATTATAATTATAAACAAATCATAAATATTAAAAAGGATCTAGTGTGGCAAGAATTTTGGCATTTGATATAGGAATAAGCTCTATTGGCTGGGCATTTAGCGAAAATGATGAGTTAAAAGATTGCGGAGTTAGGATTTTTACAAAGGCTGAAAATCCTAAAACAGGAGAATCCTTAGCCTTGCCAAGACGCCTTGCAAGAAGTGCTAGAAAACGCCTTGCTAGACGCAAAGCAAGGCTAAATCACTTAAAACATTTAATCGCAAATGAATTTAAGTTAAATTACGAAGATTATCAAAGCTTTGATGAAAGTTTAGCTAAGGCTTATAAAGGCTCTTTAATTAGCCCTTATGAGTTAAGATTTAGAGCTTTAAACGAGCTTTTAAGTAAGCAAGATTTTGCAAGAGTGATTTTACATATTGCAAAAAGGCGTGGCTATGATGATATTAAAAATAATGGTGATGAAGAAAAAGGCGAGATTTTAAAAGCTATCAAGCAAAATGAAGAAAAATTAGTAAGTTATCAAAGTGTAGGCGAGTATCTTTATAAAGAGTATTTTCAAAAATTCAAAGAAAATTCCAAAGAATTTATAAATGTTAGAAATAAAAAAGAAAGTTATGAACGCTGCATAGCGCAAAGTTTTTTAAAAGACGAATTAAAGCTTATTTTTCAAAAACAAAGAAAATTTGGCTTTTCTTTCTCAAAGAAATTTGAAGAAGAAGTGCTTAGTGTAGCATTTTATAAAAGGGCTTTAAAAGATTTTTCTCATTTGGTGGGAAATTGTAGTTTTTTTACTGATGAAAAAAGAGCGCCAAAAAATTCGCCCTTAGCTTTTATGTTTGTAGCGCTTACAAGAATTATCAATCTTTTAAACAATCTTAAAAATACTGAAGGAATTTTATATACAAAAGATGATTTAAACACGCTTTTAAATGAAGTTTTAAAAAACGGCACTCTAACTTATAAACAAACAAAAAAGCTTTTGGGCTTAAGTAATGATTATGAGTTTAAAGGAGAAAAAGGAACTTATTTTATTGAGTTTCAAAAATACAAAGAATTTGTAAAAGCCCTAGGTGAGCATAATTTAAGCCAAGATGATTTAAATGAAATAGCAAAAGATATTACCCTTATAAAAGATGAGATTAAACTTAAAAAGGCTTTAGCAAAATATGATTTAAATCAAAATCAAATTGATAGCTTAAGCAAATTGGAATTTAAAGACCATTTAAATATAAGTTTTAAAGCCTTAAAACTTATCACTCCTTTAATGCTTGAAGGTAAAAAATACGATGAAGCTTGCAATGAGCTTAATTTAAAAGTAGCAATTAATGAAGATAAAAAAGACTTTTTACCCGCATTTAATGAAACTTATTACAAAGATGAAGTAACTAATCCTGTGGTTGGCGATTAAAGAATATAGAAAGGTCTTAAATGCCTTGCTTAAAAAATACGGTAAAGTGCATAAAATAAACATTGAATTAGCAAGAGAAGTAGGTAAAAATCACAGTCAAAGAGCTAAAATAGAAAAAGAGCAAAACGAAAACTACAAGGCCAAAAAAGACGCCGAACTTGAATGTGAGAAACTAGGCTTAAAAATAAATAGTAAAAATATTTTAAAATTAAGATTATTTAAAGAACAAAAAGAATTTTGTGTTTATAGTGGGGAAAAGATTAAAATTAGTGATTTGCAAGATGAAAAAATGCTTGAAATTGACCATATTTACCCTTATTCTAGAAGTTTTGATGATTCTTATATGAATAAAGTTTTAGTTTTTACCAAGCAAAATCAAGAAAAACTTAATAAAACCCCCTTTGAAACCTTTGGCAATGATAGAGTAAAATGGCAGAAAATTGAAGTTTTAGCAAAAAATTTACCTACTAAAAAGCAAAAAAGAATTTTAGATAAAAACTACAAAGACAAAGAGCAAAAAGACTTTAAAGATAGAAATCTAAACGATACTCGCTACATCGCAAGGCTTGTTTTAAACTATACTAAAGATTATTTAGATTTTTTACCTTTAAGTGATGATGAAAATACAAAATTAAACGACACACAAAAAGGCTCAAAAGTGCATGCAGAAGCAAAAAGCGGTATGCTAACATCGGCTTTAAGACACACTTGGGGCTTTAGCACTAAGGATAGAAATAACCATCTTCATCATGCCATCGATGCAGCAATTATTGCTTATGCAAACAACTCTATCGTAAAGGCTTTTTCAGATTTTAAAAAAGAGCAAGAAAGCAACACTGCAGAACTTTATGCAAAAAAAATTAGTGAATTAGATTATAAAAACAAAAGGAAGTTTTTTGAGCCTTTTAGTGGTTTTAGGCAAAAGCTTTTAGATAAAATTGATGAAATTTTTGTCTCAAAACCTGAGAGAAAAAAGCCAAGTGGAGCTTTACATGAAGAAACATTTAGAAAAGAAGAAGAATTCTATCAATCATACGGCGGAAAAGAAGGAGTTTTAAAAGCCCTAGAGCTTGGTAAAATCCGCAAAGTAAATGGTAAAATCGTTAGCAATGGTGATATGTTTAGAGTGGATATTTTTAAACACAAAAAGACAAATAAATTTTATGCTGTGCCAATTTATACCATGGATTTTGCTTTAAAAGTATTACCAAATAAAGCCGTGGTGCAAGGTAAAGATAAAAAGTCAGGTCTTATAAAAGATTGGATTTTAATGGATGAAAATTATGAGTTTTGCTTTTCTTTATACAAAGATAGTTTGATTTTAATTCAAACTAAAGATATGCAAGAGCCAGAACTTGTTTATTATGAAAGGCTAGATAGCTCAAATGCTAGCCTAACTGTTTCAAAACACGATAATAAATTTGAAACGCTAAGCAAAAATCAAAAAATATTGTTTAAAAATGCAAATGAAAAAGAAGTAATCGCAAAAAGCATAGGAATTCAAAATCTAAAAGTATTTGAAAAATACATAGTTTCAGCACTTGGAGAAGTGACAAAGGCTGAGTTTAGACAAAGAGAAGATTTTAAAAAATGAGTTACGATGAAGCTTTTAAAACACTACTTATTAGCTCTAATGCCAAGCTAAATTTAGAGCTAAATCATCTTGTGATTAAGCAAGATGAAAATGTAGCAAAATTGTTTTTAAAAGATATAAACATCATCGTTTTAGAAAGCTTGCAAGCAAGCCTGAGTTCCGCACTTTTTAACGCTTTTGCAAAGCATAAAATCATCTTGCTAACCTGTGATGAAACTCATAGTATAAATGGTGTTTTTACTCCTTTTTTAGGGCATTTTCAAAGTGCAAAAATCGCAAAAGAGCAAATGAATGTAAGTGCTCAAAAAAAGGCTATTTTATGGCAAAAAATCATTAAAAACAAAATCCTAAATCAAGCCTTTGTTTTGAAAAAACACAATAAAATAGAGCAAAGCAATGAGCTTGTAAATTTGGCTAAAAAAGTAACCTTAAATGATAGTAAAAATATTGAAGCTGTTGCGGCGGTGTTGTATTTTAAAACTTTGTTTGGTGCTTCTTTTTCAAGAGATGAGCTTTGCTTTGAAAATTCTGCTTTAAATTATGGCTATGCAATCATTAGGGCTTGTATTATTAGAGCAGTTTGTATCAGTGGACTTTTGCCTTGGCTTGGCATAAAGCACAATAATATTTATAATTCTTTTGCGCTTTGTGATGATTTGATAGAAGTGTTTAGGGCTAGTGTTGATGATTGTGTTTTAGAACTTGTGGGTGAAAGTGAGTTTTTAAACAAAGATGACAAAAGAGCGTTGATTGGTCATTTACAAAGCAAAATCAATTTTGATGGGCAAAATTATCCTTTAAATAGAGCGATAAATCATTATGTGGCAAATTTTAAAAATGCTTTATTGTATGAAGATGAACTAAAGATAGTGAAATTTGATGATTGAAGATAAATTTATGCGTGTGCTTTTGATGTTTGATGTGCCAACTAAAAGTAAAAAAGAGCAAAAACTAGCAAGTAAATTTAGAAACAATCTTATAAAATTAGGTTATTTTATGCTGCAATTTAGCGTTTATATGCGTATTTGCAAGGGTTTAAGTTCCGCAAAAAGTTCTATTGAAAATGTAAAAAAGATTTTGCCACCTTATGGAAATGTAAGGGCTTTAATCATCACTGAAAAGCAGTTTGATAAAATGGAGCTTTTGCTTGGTGGCATAGTTTTTAACGAAAAAGTTAATAACGAAACTAATTTAACGCTTTTTGATATAGATAGTCATGGAGAATTTAAATACAAAAATTCAAATAATGAAGAAATTCAAATAAACAAAAAACAAGAAAAATATCACCAGCAAAATTTATTTGAATTTTAAAAGCGGTTTTAGAGGATTGTAACCCCGCAGAGTCCCGCAAACTCTTTATTTTAGTCCCTTTTTAAATTTCTTATGAGATTATAGCAATTTTTGCTATTTTTATTAAAAAACCCTGAAATTTTCATTATCTGGTAAATATCTATTTTACCATAAAGAAATTTAAAAAGGGACTAAAACTTCTCTTTCTTCTTCTCCGCCTTCGAAATCATTTTACCATAAAGAAATTTAAAAAGGGACTAAAAACCCTAGTGGATTGAAACTCCGCTAGGGCTAATTACTCCACTAAAAGGAGGTTGCAAATTTGAAATTTATTGAAATTTATGGTTGATTAAAATCGAAATAAAATTATTTAAATAATTTCAAGGCATAAAGATAATATCCACTAAACTTTCATTTTCTAACATTTCACATTCTTTTGGCACCACCATAAGGGCAGCTTTATTGTTAAGATTGTTTATAATCGCACTAGAGCCTTCTTTTTTACCTTCAAGATTAGCTAAAATGCGTCCATTTTCAAACTTTATGTTACAAGCGACAAATTCCAAATAAGGTGTTTTTTTCTTGTAGCTTCCTTGTAAGAAGGCTTTGCAAATATAGTCTTTAGGCTGAAGTAACCAAGAGTTTAAAATCTCTCTTGCGTAAAGATTAAACATTACCATAGCCGAGTAAGGAAAACCTGGTAAGGCGATAATGAATTTTTCATTAGCCTTGGCTATTTTGATATGTCTACCTGGTTTTATGTCGGCTTTATCGATGATGATTTCGTATTCTTTGACAGCTTTTTTCAAAAAGTCAAAATCCCCCATAGAAACTCCGCCAGTTGTAACTAAAATATCACAACTTTGCAAAGCACTTTCAAGGGTAGAAAAAGTGGCTTTTTCATCATCTTTTAAAAGAGGAAAAACCCTTGTATCACAATTTAAATTTTTAGCTAAATTAGCTATGGCGATATGATTTGAAGAGCGGATTTGAGCGGGATTTTCTAAGGCTTCTCCTAGATCTTTGATCTCACTTCCACTACTTAAAACTCCTACAATAGGCTTTATAAACACACTAATGTGAAAAAATCCAAGTTCAGCCAAAAGAGCTATTTCGCTATAATTTAACCTTGTGCCTTTTTTGAGTAAAATTTCATCTTTTTTATAGTTTTCTCCTACCGCACGCACGGCAAAAGTTTGGGGAACTTTTTTTTCTATAAAAAGAGTATCATTTTCTACGCGTACATTTTCAACAGGGACTAAAGTATCGCTTCCTTCGCTCATGAGTGAGCCTGTAAAGGTTTTTACACAAGTACCATTTTGCACGCTAAATTGTGGCATAGTGCCCGCAGGTGTGAGGCCTAAAATTTTTAAAGGCTTATCTTGATCTTCAAATTTGATCGCATAACCATCCATAGCCGAAGTTGGAAATTCAGGCTGATTTTTAGGGGCTTTTATGTCTTGAGCTAAAATGCGTCCTAAACACTCTGTAAGAGCTATTTTTTCAATCTTTTCATAGGTTTTGATATGAGAATGTAAAATTTTTAAACTTTCTTCATAAGACATTAACATTTTTTATCCTTTTAAAAGTCCTGCACCGCAAAGTTTGGTTGATCTTTCTTTGGCATAAATTCTTTCTTTGTTTATCACATCATACTTCCAAATAGGTGCACTCGCTTTAAAATCTTCAACAAATTCATTAAGAAGTTTAAGTCCTAATTTTCTTTGTTTGCTTAAAATTCCTGCAAAATAAGAGCTTTCATGAACCGCCACATCGCCTATAGAGTGAGCAAAAAGCAAGCTAATACCATCAAAATCTACTCTTTTTTGCCACTCATTAAACCATTTTTTTAAAAGCGGTTCATAAATATCAAAACTAAGTGCCTCAATGCCTTCTTCTTCACGCACAATACCACAAAAAGTCAGTAAAGCACCGCAGTTTTTATCCTTGGCAAATTCATACCATTGGCTATAAATTTTAGGAATATCTAAAGAACCTTGATAAAGTGTAAAATGTTTCATTTAACCCCCACAAACTGGCGGTAAAAGTGCTATTTTATCACCATCTTTTAACTTAGTGTTTTCATCAAAAATGATTTCATCGTTTAAAGATACGGCACAAAGTTCTAGCCATTCTTTTAAACTCTCATCTTTTTGCAAAATTTCTTTTAATTCTTTTAAATTTTTTACCTCAAGTTCTAAATTTTCTTTATTTATGGGGCCTAAAAATTCCACTTTTACCATTTTATTCCTTTACTTCTAAATTTCCCATCATTCCTAAATCTTCATGTTCTAAAATATGACAATGATACATTCTAAGCCCTTTAAAATCTTGTTTCATTCTAAGTCTTAACTCTTCATTAGGACGCACATTTATAGTATCTCTTAAGGCTCTAAATTCGGATTTTTGAACTTTGCCATTGAGTTTTGATGAGATGAGTTCAAATTGCGTGCCATGTATATGGAAAGGATGATCCATGTGAGATTTATTTATCACTATCCAGTCTTCAACTACTCCAAGTTTGGAGCTTAAATCAATGCGTTTTAAATCATAGCTTTTGCCATTGATTAAAAACATAGACGCAAGAGCGATTTTTAATTCGCTTTCACTTTTTCCCATCATACCATGCATTTGCATATGATCTTCACTCATGATTATTTCTTTAAATTCCTTAGGTTCTTCTGAAGGTTTGAAAATTTTTAATTTTTTTGGAAGTTTTACATTTTCTTTTTTTAGGTTAATATTGGCTAGAAATAGGGTATTAGGTTCTTCTTTTACCATCATTTTATCCCTATCATAATAAGCACTTTCTAGCTTAAATTCCCCATCTTTTGGAGCGTCGATTAAAACTTCTACACGAGAAGCAGGACTTAAGAAAAGTTCTTCTTTATAAATAGCTTTTTCTATAAGTCCACCATCAGTACCAACAAGTATAAACTTAGCTCCTTGTATGCGTAAATTTAAATATCTTGCTGCAGTAGCATTATAAATGCGTATGCGTTCGTTTGTGGCGAGTTTGATTTTAGGTTTAAATTGTCCATTAATGAGTACAAATTCTCCTTCTCTACCATTTAGCCAATCATTTAGGTTATTGTTTGGAATTTGAGCGTTTTCATCAAGACGCAAATCGCTAATCATCAAATCTTTTTCTTTTAAATGACTTAAAGCATCTTTTTTTGCTTTGATCACAAAAGCCCCTGCTAAACCCATAAAAACTTGTTTAGAAGCCGTATAATGAGGATGTGGATGATACCAGTAAGTTCCTGCGCTATCTTGAGGAATTTCAAAACGATATATTCTTTCTTCTCCTGCTAAGATAGGATCATGTGGGCTTCCATCTTGATCAGGTGGCACAGGAACGCCATGCCAATGTATAGTTGTAGCTTCTTTGAGTTTGTTTTTGACTAAAATTTCAAGTTTATCTCCTTCAAAAACTTCTATTTTTGGAGCAGGCACGAGGCCATTGTAAGTATAAAATAAGGTTTTTTTACCTTTGATAAGCTCTATATGATTTTCTTTGATTTCTAGGGTAGCACGAAAAATATTTTTTTCTTTACTTTCATTTTTGAGTAAAGGCAAGGCTTTTAAAATTTCTCCTTGGGGGAATTGTTTTGGATCTAAAAGCTTTAAATTTTTTGGAGCAAAGTTTATAAAAGAAGTATCTAAGTCATGATTTATAGAATGATTTTTATGCATGGAGTGTATATCGTGCATAGGATTTGCATAGGCTACACCCATACTTGCTAGAGTGAGTGCATTAAATTTTAAAAAATTTCTTCTATTCATTAGTTTTTCCTTTTGCTTGATTTTTTATATTATAGTCATTATTTTTTTAGTTTTAGTAAATATTTATTTTGAAAATTTGGTTTAATTTTGTTATGATTTTAGCAATTTAATCAAGGAAAAATAATGTTTTATGAAAAAATTCAAACTCCAGCTTATATTTTAGAAGAAGATAAATTAAGAAAAAATTGTGAGCTTTTAGCAAGTGTTGGTGAAAAAAGTGGTGCTAAAGTGCTTTTAGCTTTAAAAGGTTTTGCTTTTTCAGGAGCGATGAAAATTGTCGGAGAATACCTAAAAGGTTGCACTTGTAGCGGACTTTGGGAAGCAAAATTTGCTAAAGAATACATGGATAAAGAAATTCATACTTATTCGCCTGCTTTTAAAGAAGATGAAATAGGTGAAATAGCCAGTTTATCTCATCACATAGTGTTTAATTCTTTAGCTCAATTTCATAAATTTCAAAGCAAAACACAAAAAAATTCCTTAGGTCTTCGTTGTAATGTTGAATTTTCTCTAGCCCCAAAAGAACTTTACAATCCTTGTGGAAGATACTCAAGACTTGGAATTCGTGCTAAAGATTTTGAAAATGTGGATTTAAATGCTATAGAAGGACTTCATTTTCACGCACTTTGTGAAGAAAGTGCTGATGCTCTAGAAGCTGTTTTAAAGGCTTTTGAAGAGAAATTTGGTAAATGGATAGGGCAAATGAAATGGGTGAATTTTGGAGGAGGACATCACATCACTAAAAAAGGCTATGATGTTGAAAAACTTATTGCTTTGTGTAAAAATTTCAGTGATAAATACGGTGTGCAAGTTTATCTTGAACCAGGCGAAGCGGTGGGTTGGCAAACAGGAAATTTGGTGGCTAGTGTAGTAGATATCATAGAAAATGAAAAACAAATTGCCATTTTAGATACTTCAAGCGAAGCACATATGCCAGATACTATCATCATGCCTTATACAAGTGAAGTTTTAAATGCTAGAATTTTAGCCACAAGAGAAAATGAAAAAATTTCAGACTTAAAAGAAAGCGAATTTTCCTATTTGCTTACTGGAAATACTTGTTTAGCGGGCGATGTAATGGGAGAATACGCCTTTGATAAAAAGCTTAAAATCGGCGATAAAATTGTTTTTTTAGATCAAATTCATTACACCATTGTGAAAAACACAACTTTTAATGGTATAAGACTTCCAAATCTCATGCTTTTAAATGTAAAAAATGAACTTCAAATGATAAGAGAATTTTCTTATAAGGATTATTCTTTAAGAAATTAGTATTATTTATAATTTGCATAAAATGTTAATTTTATTTGGAAGAGAATCAAAGATATAAATTTTATGCAAAGTATTTTATTTTTTCAAATATAAAATCAACTCAAATATCTAATTTTCAATATTTTGGTATGATTTTTTAATATTTTAAATCCTTGTGGAATTTTATTGAAATTCAGTGATTTTTAAATCAAATAGTATTAAGATAAATCGATTTAAAAATCGGCTTTAAAATGAATATTAGGTATATTTTGCATAATATTCATTCAAGCAAAATTTAAAGCTATTTTTGAAAATTTTGAATGCATGGGGGCTTTAATGGATTTGGAAAAATTAAGATTAGCTAGAAGTCTTTATTATCAATGTCTAGGAGAGCTTTTTGTTTTTTCATTTTCTGAAGAAAGATTGTCAAAATTACAAGAGTATTTAAAGACAATGCAAGAATGTTTATTTGATGAAAATTTAAAATCAAATTTTGATATCTTGCTTAAGCATTTAGATGATGAAAATTCTATACAAGCATTTTTTAAAGAATATGATTTGCTTTTTTTAAGTCTTAAAAATAGCATTCCAACGACTTTTTCTTACATAGAAGAAGGTTTTGAAAATTCAAATCCTTTACTTTGCGTGCGTCAAATTTTAGTCAAAAGTAAAATAAGACGCAATGAAAAATTTTTTAAAGAAAGTGAAGATAGTGTTGGATTTTGTTTATTGTTAATGAGTGAATTTTTAAGGCAAAATGAAGATGATTTAGCCAAAGAGCTTTTTGAAAAAGTGATCAATAAAAGCATTGATGAGTTTTTAGGCGATGTTTTCATGAATAAAAATGCGAATTTATATAAGGAAATTGCAAGTATTGCATCGGCTTTTATGGAATTTGAAAGACTTTGCTTTGAAGTGGAAAAACCTGCAAAAATAAATTCTAAAAAAGTGCAAAACGATCTATCGCGTTCAGAATTTTTAAGAAGAGAAGCAAATAAACAAAGGAGGACTCGTGAAAAATCGCAGGGAATTTCTTAAAAAATCCGCTTTTGCCTTAGGGGCTGCTGGAGTGCTTGGTAGCACAACTTTAGCTCTAGCTAAAGATGAAGAAAGAAAAGATTTGGTTAAAGGTAAAAGTAAGAAAAAAGAAGTGCTTTTTCAAAGAAGTGCTAATTGGGAAAATTATTATATAAAGGCTGAGTAATGTCAAGTGTAGGTGAAAATATCAAGCTTACGCGTCGTTCTTTTCTTAAAATGGCAGCACTTTCAAGCCTAGCAACACCGTTGCTTGCTAGAAGTGAAACTTTAAGAGAAGCGAGTGCTGATGAGCTTAAAGAAGCTTATGAAGGTAGTAAAAAAGTAAAAACAGTTTGTACAGCCTGTTCTGTAGGCTGTGGGATTATTGCAGAAGTGCAAAATGGTGTTTGGGTGCGTCAAGAAATCGCTCAAGATCATCCTGTGAGTTCAGGTGGACATTGCTGCAAGGGATCTGATATGATCGATATGGTGCGTTCACATGTGCGTTTAAAATATCCTATGAAAAAAGAAAATGGAGAATGGAAACGCATAAGTTATGAGCAAGCTTTAAGTGAGATCGGAGAAAAACTAGCTGCTTATCGTAAAGAAAATCCTGAAAGTGTTATGTTTTTAGGTTCTGCAAAACTTAATAATGAACAAGCTTATTATATAAGAAAATTTGCAGCATTTTTTGGAACGAACAATGTAGATCATCAAGCTAGAATTTGACACAGCGCAACAGTCGCCGGTGTGGCGAATACATTTGGTTATGGCGCTATGACAAACCATCTTGGAGACATCCAAAGAAGTAAATGTATCATTATCATTGGAGCAAATCCAGCGGTAAATCACCCTGTGGGTTTTAGACATTTCTTAAAAGCAAAAGAAAAAGGTGCAAAGCTTATCGTTGTAGATCCTAGATTTACAAAAAGTGCAGCAAAAGCGGATATTTATGCAAGAATTCGTCCAGGAACTGACATTGCTTTCATGTATGGAATGCTAAAAATCATCTTTGATGAAGGTTTAGAAGATACAAAATATCTTGATGAAAGAGTTTTTGGAATTGATAAAATTCGCGAAGAAGCAGCAAAATGGACAGCCGAAGAAGTAGAAAATGTTACGGGAATTTCTAAAGAACTTTTGGTGCAAATCACTCACGAAGTAGCTAAAAACAAACCAACTACGCTTATTTGGGCTATGGGTTTAACTCAACATACTGTAGGAACTTCAAATACACGTTTAGCACCTATTGTGCAAATGGTACTTGGAAATATAGGTAAATTTGGTGGCGGAGTTAATATCTTACGCGGACACGATAATGTTCAAGGTGCTTCGGATATGGCTTGTTTGAGTGAAAATTTACCTGGTTATTATCCTTTAAATGAAGCGACTTGGAGATACTATGCCAAAATTTGGGGTGTGGATTATGAATGGCTTTTAGGAAATTTTGTAAGTAAAGATTGGATGCATAAAACCGGACTTTCACTTGCTAGATGGTGGGCAGCAGCTTTAAATGGAAAAGATGGAAATGATACTATCGATAATGCAGGAACGCCTTTAAAAGCTTTAGTAGTTATGGGAAATGGTATCACTTCAACCGCACAACAAGTAAAAGTTAAAGAAGGTTTGGAAGCTTTAGAGCTTTTAGTTTTGGCTGATCCTTTTGTAAATGAAGCAGGGATTATCGCAGAAAGAAAAGATGGGATTTATCTTTTACCTGCAGCAACACAGTTTGAAACAAGCGGAAGTGTAACAGCTACAAATCGTAGTGGACAATGGAGATTTAAGGTTGTAGATCCACTTTATGAAAGCATGGAAGATCAAGAAATTTTATTTGAGCTTTCTAAAAAATTAGGTTTTTATGAAGACTTTACCAAGACTTTACGCGATGAAAAAGGTGAGATCGTTTGGCCTGAAAATGCAACAAGAGAAATTGCAAAAGCAGTTAGAAGTATAGGGCTTAATGGTTGGAGTCCTGAAAGGCTTAAAAAACATACTTTATACTGGGATAAATTTGATGAGGTAACTTTAGAAGGAAAAGACGAAGTTGCTGGCGAGTATTACGGGCTTCCTTGGCCTTGTTGGAGTGATAAGCATCCAGGTTCTCCTGTGCTTTATAATACCGACATTGAAGTAGCAAAAGGTGGTATGGGCTTTAGAAACAATTTTGGACTTGAGTATGAAGGAGAGAGTTTACTTGCTAAAAATGCGCCTTTAAATTCGCCTATTGATACAGGTTATCCACAAATTACTAAAGATAATATAGAAAAAGTTTTAGGCATTACTTTAAGTGCCCAAGAAAAAGAAAAAATGGGATCAACTTGGTCTTATGATGATAGCAATATCATAGCAACTAAATGTATAGAAAAAGGCATAGTTCCTTATGGAAATGCTAAAGCTAGAGCTGTAGTTTGGACTTTTAAAGATAAAATTCCACTCCACCGTGAGCCTTTACATTCTCCAAGAAACGATTTGGTGCAAAAATATCCAAGTTTTGAAGATCAAAAAGCACTTTATCGCGTGGATACTAAATTTGTTTCTGTACAACAAGCTAAGGATTATTCTAAAGAATTCCCGCTTAATCTTGTTACCGCAAGACTTGTGAATTTAAATGGTGCAGGTATGGAAAATAGAGCGTCTATGTATCTAACGCGTTTAACACCTGAAATGTTTTGTGAGATCAATCCTGAATTAGCAAAAGAGCAAGACATTAAAGCAGGAGATATGATTTGGGTACATTCTCCAGAAGGCACTAAAATTCATGTAAGAGTGAAGGTTAATCCAGGTGTAGCAAAAGATATGATTTTCTTGCCTTTCCATTTTACAGGAGTTATGCAAGGCGTGGATTTAACGCACAATTTCCCAGAAGGAACTAAGCCTTATGCAAGCGGAGAAAGTGCTAATACGGTAACAAATTATGGTTATGATATCATGTGTCAGATTCCAGAGACTAAAGGTGGGCTTTGTAGAATCAGTAAGGATGGAAAATGAGTAAGGTAAATTTTGCAAATTTAGAAAAAGAACGCTTGAAATTCTTTTGTGATAATGAGCGTTGTATTGATTGTAATGGTTGTGCGGTAGCTTGTGATGAAGCACATGAGCTTCCTATTCATATTCGCCGCCGCCGTGTGATTACTTTAAATGAAGGAATTCAAGGAAAAGAAGTTTCAACTTCTATTTCTTGTATGCATTGTGATGATGCTCCTTGTTCTATCGTTTGTCCTGTGGATTGTTTTTACATCCGTGCTGATGGTATTGTTTTGCACGATAAAGAAATTTGCATAGGTTGTGGATATTGTCTTTATGCTTGTCCTTTTGGTGCACCACAATTTCCAAAAGATAGTGTTTTTGGAAATAAAGGCATTATGGATAAATGTACTATGTGTGCAGGTGGCCCTGAAGCAACGAATTCAGAAAAAGAAAGAGAACTTTATGGTCAAAATCGTATCGCAGAAGGAAAAGTTCCTGTATGTGCTGCGATGTGTTCGACAAAAGCACTTTTAGTAGGTGAAAGTTCTAAAATAGAAGAGATTTATCATAATAGACTTATGAATAGAAATTATGGCATTCCAAATCCTTCAGAAAGTTTGGAGTGGAAGATTGCTTACACAGGAAAGGAACGCTTATGAGAAAAGTATTTGTAACGCTTTTGTTAAGCGTGGTAAGTTTATTTGCTTATGGTAGCGAGAGAATGGGACAAGATACTCAAATTTGGGATTTTCATCGTATTACAAATATCCCAAATTATGATACTTTTGGCAAACTTTGGACAACTTTGCAAGGTGAATATATAGCTACTATAGCTTTAATCGCTGTTATTGCGGTATTATCTGCATTTGCTTTGCATTATATGGTTATAGGACCTAAGCAATTTTCACACGATGGAAAGAAAATTTATGCTTTTACATTATTTGAAAGACTTTTTCATTTTATCGCGGCAATTTCTTGGGTGATTTTAGTGCCAACTGGTTTTGTGATGATGTTTGGGGCGACTTTTGGAGGCGGACTTTTTGTAAGGGTTTGTAAAAATTTACATGCTTTTGCAACGGTTTTATTTATCATCTCTATAATCCCTATGTTTTTATGGTGGATTAAAAGAATGCTTCCTGCAAGTTATGATATCAGATGGATGATGATAGTAGGTGGTTATTTAAGCAAAGTAAAACGTCCTGTACCTGCAGGTAAGTTTAATTTTGGTCAAAAATCTTGGTATTATATAGCTGTATTTGGTGGATTTTTGATGATAATTACAGGTGGATTTATGTATTTTCTTGATTTTAATTCCACGGCAATTCAAGGTCTTTTTGGTTTAACTCAAATTGAACTTTTAAGAATTTCAGCTATAGTGCATAATTTCTTGGGTATAGTGTGTGCAGTGTTTTTTGGCGTGCATATTTATATGGCAGTATTTGCAATCAAAGGCAGTATCCATTCTATGATTAGTGGTTATAAAGAAGAAGAAGAGGTTTATATTTTACATTCTTATTGGTATAAAGAATTAAGCAATAAAAAGCAAATTGAACCTAGTTTTTCTTATGATCCTAATGTGAAAATTTAATTTTTTATCAATCTCTCTTAGTTTAAGAGAGATTTTTAAATTTAAATATTTATAAAATTCTTATACTTAAATTCGATATTTTATATTAAGGACTTTTTTTCATTAATAAAATAAGTTTAATTAAATTAGATTTTTATTTTGGGGTGAGATTTGATCTAGGCTAAACTCTCTACCAAAGCCTAGTAAGAATTTGTGTTTAAAGATTGACTAAGTAAGGTTTTAACATATTTTATTGTTTGATTAAATTAGCTATAAGAATAAGAACAATTAAAGCAATTATAAATATTGTTCTTTAATCATTCTAATCTCCATAAACACTAGGTTTTTTAAACTTTAGCATTTTTTATCTTTTTTTATTAAGGAATATTATTAATTTTTAAGATGTTTTTAAATTTAGTCAAAGTAAAAGTGAGTAAAAATATTTTAAAATAAATTTATTTCTAATTTAATTTCTTAAAAACATTTACATTTTAATCTACACTGCGTAGTAAAAAAGCGTGTTTGTTATATCTCTTTTAATCCTATGCACGGCAGAGATTGCCGTACTATATAGGTTAAAACTTTTAAATTCTTGTGTTTTAACAAGAATTTCGTTGTAAAGAATTCTCAAAAAGTTTAAGATTAAAATTTATACTTAAGTCCTACTTGACCACTTAAGTAAGTTTCATTTTTATTATCTACTTTACCTGCTAGTATTTGTTTAGCACCAAAGCCAAGATTCATACTGAGTTGATTTGTAAAATCTACATTACCCCCTACGATAATTTGTCTGTATGTTTTTTTCTTGTTGTTAGCTTCTACACTAGTAAAGAAAGCATTATTTATAGCTAAATTAGCTGTGTAATCATCACCATTATTGATAACAAATTGTTCTATTTTTGGAGTTACAAAAATATAAGAGTTTTCATTCATATATTTTCTAAATTCAGCACCCACTTCAACACTTACAGAATTGTTTTTCATAGAATCAATATCTTTAGCAATAGCACCATTTTCTGTATGAGATGGAGTATAACTAAAATAATAATTTATCCCTGCAAAAGGTTTAATAAATAAAGTATTATCACTAAAGTCAAACACACGACCTACATTAGCACTAAATCCTAAGAATTTGCTTGTATAATCTGAGTTATATGCACCATCTGTTTGAATATTGTCTTGTTTAGTTGGAGAAACTTGAGCATAAGCTTTAAGATTAAGTTCCCATTGTGGAGCTATATTGATAGTAGAATACATACCTAATTGGAAGTTATCGCTTTTTTGTTCTAAATTATTGTCTTTGATTTTAGCATTTGCATAAGTAAAATAAGCACCCCATAAAACATTATCATTAGCTTGTTTATCTACCCCTACGGTAGCACCATACATTGCACCACTATCTCCATCGATAATGTTAGCATCACCAAAAGCATTAGCCCAAATACTATTGGTATATTCATTTACATAGCTTGGTCTCATATCACTATCTAAAGCAGCAAATTTAAGGCCATTCATTTTAGAAGCATAAGTTCCAAAAGGATTGTTTAGCATTGCTACACGAGAACCTATAGAAACATCATTAGAAATATTCATAGTGGTATTTACTGCACTAGAAGCTGAATTGAGATTAGATACAGATTTACCTGTATTGTCTGTGTCTTTTTTGATTTGTAGGGCTAGTTTTACACCGCTAAAACTTTTTAAATCTAGTCCTAAACCTTGTCTACAAGTTTGTCTGCGATTTCTCTAAGATTAAGTACAGCATTATATTCAGCACTTCCTTCTTTAAGGTTGTATAATTTTACTACTTCTTTGTCTAAGTTTGGATTGTTTTCGCCTTTTTGTATTATTTCATTTAATTTATTTTTTTGGTCTTCAAGCTGTTTTTTTATTTGTTCATTATCATTAAATTGTTTTATTAGTTTTTCTAGCATTTTTAAGTCAATTTTTAATTGAGTTAGAGTATTTTTTAAATGCTCAGTTGCTGTTCCATTTGCTACCAAGCATTTGTTAGATCCGCAATTTACTTCTTTTAAATTGTAATCTACTAATTCCATATCCAGCAAATTTTTATCAAGTGTTATACTTTGAAAGGTGTCTTGATTTTTATCTATATCGATATAATCACTTGCAAATTTGCCATATGAAGCTTCAGCTGTATTTGATGTGCTTATATCCTTATTAAATCCTTGTGCTTGGATTAAAAGTGTGTTTTTAGCAAGCAAATCTCTAAAAGATGTACCATTTACGCTAAATTTAGAATTAGTGATATTCGCATTATTAGCAACTTTTATAGAATAATTTTGCACTGCATAAGGATTGCCAAATTCAAAAAAGGTTTTGTCTGCATTTAAATTTCCATTTACGACAAGGTTATTTCCATATACAGATACTCTTGAGCCTTTTTGTGTATCATCTTCTACTAAATTAGTTCCGCTAAGGCTTAAATCTCCATTGAACACCGAGCCGCTTTGATTGACATATAAATTCATATCTTTAAGTATGGTTTCTTTAGCATTTACATAAAGATTTGCAATGTAAGAACTTTCCATACCAACATTTTCGATATTTAAAGTATTTTTATCACCCAAATCAAAGACATACTTAAATTCATCAGTATCGATATCTTTATCATCTGGATTTAAAAAGCTTTCATCATCAAATCTAGGAATGTTTGATTTTATGGTTAAATCATTGCCTTTTAAACTATCTCCATTTATTAAAACTACATCTTGCCCTTTAACTTCAAAATAATCTTGCAGATTTTTTCCGCTAATCCCATCTAGTTCTATTTCAGTTGGTGTTGTCTGAGCTTCAACTAAGGTATTTTTAGAATTTAAATCTACTGCCATTACATTGCTACAAAGTGCAGCACCTAAGCCAAAACCCACTAAAACTTTACTCGCCGAAAACGAAAGCTTCATAAATTCTCCTTATACAAAAAATAAAAAACCATTATACCCCCCCCCATAAAAAAGAGCTTAAGAAGTAATTTTATAAAGAGAAAATTTTATTTTTGTTTTTAAATTTCAAATTGTTAGTATATTTTCACTTGAAGAGTTTAAAGAGTAAATTTATGTTTTTTTGATATAAAATGCTTTAAAATTCTTAAAAATTATAAATTAAATCCCTATTTTTTTATCAGTATTACTTTTAATTATGTTTTTTTGATATAATTAAATTTTTAAAATAACGCGAAAAGAGAAAGCTTATGGAACCCTTATTTACAACCCAAATTTTAAAATATAAAGGTGATGAATCTTTTACATGCGATGATACTTTAGTGCGTGAAATTAAGCTTGAAATTTTTATTAATAATGAAAGAGTAGGTGCTTTAATGGCAACTCCTGTAGATGAACAGGCATTAGCAATAGGATATTTAATGAGCGAAAATATCATTGCGAAAGTAAGCGATATTGAGAGCATAGAAACAAAAGATGATGGTATGAGTGTGCATATTAAAGCAAAGATTGATAAAGAAAATTTAGCAAAGCTTAATGCTGAAGGTGTAGTTATAAGTGGTTGCGGTAGAGCACATACTGCCAATATCGATCCAGAAGCTATTGAAGCGAGTAAAATTAGTTCTGATGCAAAATTTAGCAAAGATGAAATTTTAAAACAAATGAGTACTTTTTATACTCAATGCGAGCTTTATGAGAAAACAGGCTGTGTACATACGGCTAAGCTTTTTGTAGATGAGAAAACTTTTTTTATAGGTGAAGATATAGCTCAGCATAATACCATAGATAAAGCTTTAGGAAAAGCACGTTTAGCTGGGGTTGATTTAAGTCAATGTTTTTTAATGGTTAGTGGAAGGCTAAGTTCTGAAATGGTAGCTAAAGCAGTTATGCATAAAATTCCAGTGCTTGTTTCACGCACGGCTCCTACTTGTTTAGGAGTTATGATAGCAAGAAAATTTGATTTAACGCTTTGTGGTTTTGCTAGAGAAAATAAGATTAATATTTATAGTGGAGAATTTAGAATTCATGGATAAAAATCAAGAAAAAGAAATCATCTCATATATGAGAGAATTGTTAAATAGTAATGAAAAATTAGATTGTGGTACGGCTTTTAAAATTGCAAAGAAATTTAATGTAAATATAGAAAAAATCGGACAATTAGCCGATGAAAATCACATGAGAATTGATAATTGCGAGTTGGGGCAATTTGGACATTTAGATTTTGAAAAAGCAAAGATTGAAGTGCTTAAAAAAATAGAACCTAGTTTAGATGAAAAGCGTAGAATTTTTTGTAAAGATGCAAGAGATATTGCTAAAGAAGGTTGTGGGCTTAAAAGTATGCGTTCAGCTTTAAAAGCTTATAAGGTTGATGTAAAGTATTGTCAACTTGGTTGTTTTAAAGAAAAAAAAGGTAAGCAATTTATAGTAAGAACAAAAACTTGGATTGAAAATGCGGATGGAGATTTGCTTTTTGGACGAGGAAAAACAGAACTTTTAGAACTTATCGGACAAACAGGTAGTTTATTGCATGCTTCTAAACTTATGGGGATTAATTATAAAAAAGCTTGGATGCATTTACAAACCTTACAAAAAAATTCTCAAGAAATCTTAGTTAGCACAAGGCAAGGACGCTCTAAAGAATCAGGAACAAAACTTACTCCTAGAGCTTTGGAATTAATGGAAAATTACTCTATTTTACAAAAAGATATAGAAGAATACGCTAATAAACGCTTTAAAGAACTATTTTTAAAAGGAAAAAAATAAATCTTCTATCAAAAAATACTAATACATAATATTTTTATAATTAATTAATATTATTTTTTTAAAAATATGTTAAAATTAGAATCTAAATTTTTTATTTTTTAGGAGTTATAAGATGTTTAAATCTTTAAATATAGGTTTAAAACTTATTTTTTCTGTGGCAACTGTTGTTGTTATTGGACTTGTTATTTTAATTTCATTAATCACAAAACAAGTAAGTCAAAATATTACTAAAAATACAGAAGATATTCTTGCTTCTATCACGAAAGAATATGCTACCCAAACTCAAGGAATTTTTGGGGAAATGATCGCTTTAAATAAAAGTATTTCAGGTACTTTAACAGAAATGTTTAGATCAACCTCTAAAGAAGATTTAGATATAGATAATATAACAAATATTATAACCAATACTTTTGATAATAGTGCTTATTCTAATTTTACTTATTTGTATCTTATCGATCCGCCAGAATACTTTAAAGAAGAGAGTAAATTTTTCAATACTCAAAGTGGAAAATTTGTCATGCTTTACGCTGATGAAGAAAAGGATAATAAAGGCGGAATAAAAGCAATACAAGCTAGTGATGAAATAGCTAATCTGCAAGTTGTGCAAGATATATTAAAAAAAGCAAAATATGGGGAAAATAAAGTATATATAGGTCGCCCTATTAAGATGAATTTAGAAGGTCAAGATTTTGATGCTGTAAATGTTGCTATGCCTATTTTTGATCGAAAAAATCAAGTTGTAGGTGTTATCGGTATGACTTTGGATTTTTCGGCTATTGCTGCTTATCTTTTAGACCCTAAGAGTCAAAAATATAATGGAGAATTAAGAATTCTTTTAAATTCAGATGGTCTTGTTGCAATTCATCCTAATAAAAATTTGGTTTTAAAAAATTTAAAAGATGTCAATCCTAATAAAGGTGCACAAGAGACTTATAAGGCTATGAGTGAAGGAAAAAATGGAGTTTTTAACTATATAGCTTTTGACGGTGATGATTCTTATGCTGCGATTAATAGTTTTAAAGTGCAAGATAGTTCTTGGACGGTTTTGGTAACTGCCCCTAAATATTCAGTTTTTGAACCTTTGAAAAAATTACAATTAATTATTATTGGTGCATCTTTTATTTTTATTTTTGTTGTTTTAGGAGTGGTTTATTATTGCGTAAGAAAAATTGTCGCATCTAGATTGCCTGTGATTCTTAGTTCTTTAGAATCATTTTTCCGTTTTTTAAACCATGAAAAAATTGAACCTAAGGCTATTGAAATTCGTGCCAATGATGAGCTAGGAGCAATGGGCAGAATCATAAATGAAAATATTGAAAAGATTCAAATATCTTTAGAACAAGATCAAAATGCTGTAGATGAATCGGTGCAAACTGCTAGAGAAATCGAAAAAGGTAATTTAACTGCAAGAATTACTAAAAATCCTATAAACCCTCAATTAGTAGAACTTAAAAATGTTCTTAATAGAATGCTTGATGTTTTGCAAAGTAAAATTGGTTCTAATATGAATGAAATTAATAGAGTTTTTGATAGTTATAAAGCGCTTGATTTTAGCACAGAAGTATTTGATGCTAAAGGCGAAGTTGAGATTACAACTAATATTTTAGGTAAAGAAATTAAAAAGATGCTTGTAGCTTCTTCAAATTTTGCTAAAGATTTAGCTAATCAGTCAGAAGAGTTAAAAAATTCTATGCAAAAACTTGCTGATGGCTCTAATGCACAAGCGAGTTCTTTAGAACAATCGGCTGCAGCTGTAGAGGAGATTAATTCTTCTATGCAAAATGTAAGTGGAAAAACAGTTGAGGTTGCTTCGCAAGCTGATGATATAAAAAATATTGTCAATGTGATTAAAGATATCGCTGAGCAAACGAATCTTCTTGCTTTAAATGCAGCTATTGAAGCTGCACGTGCTGGAGAACATGGGCGTGGTTTTGCAGTTGTTGCAGATGAGGTAAGACAGCTTGCGGAAAGAACAGGAAAATCCTTATCTGAAATCGAGGCAAATATTAATATACTTGTTCAAAGCGTAAATGAAGTAGCAGAATCTGTAAAAGAACAAACAGCAGGAATCACACAGATTAACGATGCTATAGCACAACTTGAAACTGTAACTAAGGAAAATGTCGAAGTTGCAAATGTTACCAATAATATAACAAATGAAGTCAATCAAATTGCTGCGGCAATTCTTGAAGATGTGGATAAAAAAAGATTTTAAAAAAAGCTCATTTTTGAGCTTTTAAATTTTTTCTATATTATTTAAAATTTTTAAACACAAAACAAGTAATAAAATAATATTATTTTTCAAAGCTAATATCAAGGAAAAATAATGAAAATTGATTGTCGCAATCTTTCTTGTCCTCAGCCTATAGTTGAAACAAAAAACGCTCTTGAAAAACTTCAAGAAAATGAAATTTTAGAAATTGTTTTAAATTCTATTATTTCAAAAAATAATGTTGTAAAATTTCTTAACTCTTTAAATTTAAACCCTGTTGTAGATGAAAATGCACAAGAGTTTTGCATCAAAGTACAAAAAAAGAATTTTAATTCTAGTGAAGTAAATGTTCATGATTATAATGTTTTATTTTTAAAAACCGACAAAGTGGGTGAGGGTGAATTGGGACAAAATTTACTTGTAGGATTTTTAAGTACCTTAAAAAATTTAGATCATGCTCCAAGTAAAATTCTTTGCGTAAATGAAAGTGTTTTAATCAATGTTGATGAAAATCATAAAGCACATTTAGCTATGAAAGAACTTGAAAATTTAGGTATTGAGATCATAAGTTGCGGAGCTTGTTTGGAATTTTTCAATAAAAGCAAAGAACTTAAAATAGGAAATATAGGCAATGCTTATGAAATTTTAAACGAGCTTTTTGGTAAAGCAAAAATCATTACCCTATAAGGAAAAACACTGCAATATAAAAATCAAAATTTAACCCATTTTGTTAAAGCAGCAGGTTGAGCAGCGAAATTAAGCCCGGGTGGTCTTAAAACAATTTTAAATTTCATGCAAAAAACTCCTGCTTTACTTAGTGATATCGGAAATAATGAAGATGCAAGCGTATATCAAATCAGTCCTGATTTAGCTTTGGTGCAAACGCTTGATTTTATCACTCCTATAGTAGATAGTGCTTATCATTTTGGTGCTATTGCTGCAGCAAATGCTTTAAGCGATGTTTTTGCTATGGGTGCAGAGGTAATTAATGCCTTAAATATAGTAGGTTTTGATACTTGTAATCATGATATAAATATCTTAAAAGAGCTTTTAGAAGGTGCAAATGATAAGGTGCAAGAATGCAATGCTTTAGTTGTGGGTGGCCATACTATAGAAAGCACTGAGCTTTTTTTTGGACTTAGTGTTACAGGAAAAGTACATCCTAGTAAATTTATTGCTAATAATACGGCTAAAGTTGGAGATTGTATCATTTTAACCAAGCCTTTAGGAACAGGAATTTTAAGTACGGCTTTAAAGGCACAAATGTTAAATCAAAAACATTTAGATATAATGCTTAAAAGTATGATGGAGTTAAATTATAAAGCCAGTCAAATTGCTCTTAAATTTCATCCAAGTGCCATGAGTGATGTCACAGGTTTTGGACTTTTAGGACATTTAAAAGAAATGCTAAATAAAAATATTTCTTTTGAAATTTTTGAAAGTGAACTTCCTTTTTTAGATGGAGTAAAAGAGTATTTTAATATGGGTTTAATTCCTGCTGGAGCTTATAAAAATTTAGAATTTATAAAAGAACTTATCCCTGATTTAAATGAAGAAAAATTATTACTTTGTGATCCGCAAACTTCAGGAGGACTTTTAATTTCTATAAGTGAAAAAGAATCCTTAGAATGTTTAAAAAAACTAGAAGATGAAAATATTCAAGCTAAAATTATTGCTAAGGTTGTAAATAAGCAAGAAAATGATATTATCATTTCTTAATTTTTGTTACTTATATACCCATTAAAATTTTTTTTATCATTTTTTATACATTTTCTATGATTTAAAATATTATTTTTATCTTATTTATATATTATTTATTAAAATTTATTTTATCTTAGGAGATACGAAATGATACAAAAAGCTTTAGCCTTAGCTGAAGAATTGCAAGGACAAATAGAAGCCAATATTTCAAATTCTGAAAAAGAATTTCATGCTAAAATGCAAAAACTTCTTAATAATCCCAAAAATAAAGTTATGCTTATAGAACTTTTAGATCGTTCTTTTAGATGTAAAGATAAAAATGCAAGTTTTGAGCTTATAGAATATACTTTGAGTAAATATGGCATAGCGGATTTTTTTAGCACTTTTGAAAAATTCCTACTTTTTAGCTTTTTAAATTTTGGCAAATTTGCTCCTAATTTAAGTGTACCTTTTTTTGTCAAACATTTAAGAGAAGATACTAAAGCTATGGTTCTAGATGCAAACCCTAGTGTTTTAGAACCGCATATTAAGAAAAGAAAAGAGCAAGATAAAATTACCTTAAATGTGAATTTAATCGGCGAAGAGGTTTTAGGTGAAGCTGAGAGTAAATATCGTATGCAAAAATATGAAGAGGCTTTAAAATCAAGTTATATCACTTATATTTCCATAAAAATTACTACGATTTTTTCACAAATTAATATTATAGATTTTGATTATTCCAAAGAAGAGGTAGTAAAAAGACTAGATTATCTTTATGCTTTAGCCTTAGAAGAAGAGAAAAAACAAGGTGTATCTAAATTTATCAATCTGGATATGGAAGAATTTAGAGATTTAGAACTCACCGTTGCAGCTTTTATGGAAAGTGTGGCTAAATTTGATATTAAAGCGGGGATTGTTTTGCAAGCTTATATTCCTGATTCTTATGAGTATCTTAAAAAACTTTTTGCTTTTTCAAAAGAGAGGGTTTTAAAAGGTATGAAGCCTATTAAGATCCGTTTTGTTAAGGGTGCTAATATGGAAAGTGAAGAAACTATTGCATCTCAAAAAGGCTGGGAGCTTCCTACTTTTTATAAAAAAATAGATACTGATAGCAATTATAATAAAATGCTTGATTTTATTCTTGAAGGAGATAATCATAAATACATCAACATAGGAATTGCAAGTCATAATATCTTTGAGATTGCTTATGCTTATACACGCATAAGTGAAGCGAATGCTTTAGATTCTTTTACTTTTGAAATGCTTGAAGGTATGAGTTTGCAATGTTCTTATGAATTATCTAAAATGCATGATTTAATCCTTTATGCTCCAGTTTGCGATGAAGCACATTTTAACAATGCTATTGCTTATCTTGTAAGACGCCTTGATGAAAATACGAGCGAAGATAATTTTATGCGTTATTTTTTCAATCTTAAAGTAGGAGATAGAAACTGGAATATCCAAAAAGAACTTTTTTTAAAATCTTTAGAAGGCATAAAAACTCTTGATAATACTACACATCGTAAGCAAGATAGAAATAAAGAATCAAATATCATAAGTTCTTATGAAAGTAAAAAATTTAGCAACGAAAGTGATACGGATTTTATTTTAGCACAAAATAGAGCATGGGCTAAAGAAATTAAAGCTAAATATGAAAATTTAAAAGATTATGATGTTTATCCTGTTATAGGTGAGCTTGATTTTAAAGCAGAAAATTTAAATGTTTTAGAAGTTAAAGATAAGATTGAAGATAGAGTGATAGGAAAGGCTTATTTAGCCGGAGAAAAAGAAATCAAACAAGCTTTAGAAGTAGCTAAAAATTCCAAATTTACACAAAAAAGTCATGATGAAATTTATCAAATTTTAGCTAAAAGTGCAAAACTTATGAGAGAAAGAAGGGGAGATTTGATAGGTTTGGCAGCTTTAGAGGTGGGTAAAACCTTTTTAGAGATCGATCCTGAAGTAAGTGAGGCTATTGATTTTATAGAGTTTTATCCGCACTCTTTAGAAGAGCTTAAAAAACAAAATCCAAAAGTTAAATTTACGCCTAAAGGTATAGGGGTTACCATAGCTCCTTGGAATTTTCCTATAGGGATTTCAGTGGGCACTATAGCTGCACCCCTAGCTGCAGGTAATGTGGTGATTTACAAACCTTCTTCACTTTCAACTCTAACAGGTTATATGCTTTGTAAGTGTTTTTGGGATGCAGGTATTCCAAAAGACGCTTTGATTTTCTTACCTTCAAAAGGAAGTGATATTTCTAAATATTTACTTGTTGATGAAGTGATTAAATTTTCAATTCTTACAGGAGGAGAGGATACTGCTTATGCTATGTTAAAAGCTAATCCAACCTTGCTTTTAAGTGCTGAAACTGGCGGAAAGAATGCGACTATAGTTTCTAAATTTGCTGATCGTGATAGTGCGATTAAAAATATTATTCATTCTGCTTTTAGTAATAGTGGTCAAAAATGTTCAGCTACTTCTTTGTTAGTCTTAGAAGAAGAGGTTTATAATGATGAAGAATTTAAAAAGACTTTAGTAGATGCTGCAAGTTCTATGGCAGTGGGCAATCCTTTTGAATTTAAAAATAAATTAGGTACTTTGGCTGATAAGCCAAGTTCTAAAGTTCAAAAGGCCTTAGATGAATTACAACCTTATGAAGAATGGGCATTAAAACCTAAGTTTTTAGAGGATAATCCTTATTTGATGACTCCAGGCATAAAATATGGCACCAAAAAGGGTGATTTTACTCATATGAATGAACTTTTTGTACCGATTTTAAGCGTGATGAAGGCTAAAGACTTAAAAGAAGCTATAGATATAGTAAATTCTACAGGCTATGGTTTAACTGCAGGTTTTGAAAGCTTAGATGAAAGAGAATGGGAGTATTTTCACACTCATATAGAAGCAGGAAATATTTATATCAACAAACCAACCACAGGGGCTATAGTGCTGCGTCAACCTTTTGGAGGGGTTAAAAAATCAGCTATAGGTTTTGGTAGAAAAGTGGGAATTTATAATTATATCACTCAATTTTTAGAGATTAAGCAAGAAGATTTTGATGATTATTTAATTGAAGATAAATTTTCAAAAAAATTAGCACAAATAGATTTAAAAGAAGCACAAGATTTTATGAACGATTTAATTAAAATGTCTCAATCTTATGCTTATCATTATAAAAATGAGTTTAGTGTTTCAAAAGATTATGTCAATATACGTGGAGAAGATAATCTTTTTTCTTATACTAAAATAAATAATATGGTTTTAAGACTTTGTGGAAATGAAAGCTTAAAAGATGTTTTAGGGGTGGTTTTAGGTGTAAATATTGCAAATATTGATCTAAGCATCAGTTATGATGAACAAGATATTAGTATGATAGAGCAAATTGTTCAAAGTATAGGAGCAAAAGTATTATTTTTAAAAGAAAATAAAGAAAATTTTATCAAGAGTATTAAAGAATATGAAAGAGTGCGTTATTTGGCAAAGCCAGATGTAAATGATGAGATTTATAAAGAGGCTGCAAAGCTTGCTAAAATCATCATAAGAGAAAAGCCATTGTTAAATGGTCGTTTTGAACTTTTAAATTATTTTAATGAAAAAGCTTTAAGTATATCTTTTCATCGCTATGGAAATTTAGGCATTAGAGCAATATCTTAATGATCAAGGAGAGATTGATGGAAGTGGTTCAAATTAATACCCCAATAGCAGTGATGTTTGTAGTTTATGCCTTGTTAATGCTTTATATAGGTTTTTATTTTTATAAACAAAATAAAAATTCAGAGGATTATTTTTTAGGCGGGCGTACTATGGGGCCTGTGATATCTGCACTTAGCGCAGGGGCTTCTGATATGAGTGGTTGGCTTTTAATGGGATTACCAGGAGCTTTATATGTAAGTGGTTTTATAGATTCTTATATTGCAATTGGACTTACTATAGGAGCTAGTTTAAATTGGATTTTTGTGGCAAAAAGACTTAGAATTTATACCAGTGTGATTGCAAATTCTTTGACTATTCCTGATTATTTTGAAACTCGTTTTGATGATGATAAACACATACTACGCATCGTATGTGCGGTGGTAATTTTGATATTTTTTACCTTTTATGTTTCATCAGGGCTTGTAAGTGGAGCAAAACTTTTTGAAAGTACTTTTGGTATCAGATATGATTATGCTTTAACTACTGGAACGATTATTATTGTTGCTTATACTTTTTTAGGTGGATATAAGGCAGTTTGTTGGACGGATATGATACAAGGGCTTTTAATGATGATGGCTTTAATCATTGTGCCTTTGGTTATGCTTTATCATTTAGGTGGCTTTGGTGAAGCGATGGATATAGTAAGAGAAATAAAGCCACAAGCTTTATCTATGGGCGAAGGAGTGGGAGTTGTAAGCATTATATCTGCACTTGCTTGGGGTTTGGGCTATTTTGGTCAACCACATATTTTAGTGCGTTTTATGTCGATTCGTTCTACTAAAGATATTCCTATGGCCACTTTTATAGGTATTGCTTGGATGGTGGTTTGTCTTTTAAGTGCTTGTATGATAGGTGTTTTGGGTATAGCTTATGTGTATAAATTTGAATTAAGCCTGCAAGATCCTGAAAAGATTTTCATCGTGATGTCGCAGCTTTTATTTAATCCTTGGATAGCAGGCATTTTACTCAGTGCTATTTTAGCGGCTATTATGAGTACGGCAAGTTCACAATTGCTGGTTTCAAGTTCTACTATAGCGGAAGATTTTTATAAAAAGATTTTTAGAGAAGATGCGCCAAGTCATGTTGTATTAAATTTAGGTAAATTAGGTGTTTTACTGGTAGCTGTAATAGCGTTTTTGATTTCTACTGATAAAAATTCAAGTGTTTTGAGTATAGTTTCTTATGCATGGGCTGGATTTGGAGCTTCTTTTGGTTCTGTAATGCTTTTTTCTTTATTTTGGAGTAGGATGACAAGAGTAGGAGCGATTTTAGGTATGATAACAGGAGCTGCTACTGTGGTACTTTGGAAGAATTTTGCAAATTCGGGTCTTTATGAAATAGTTCCAGGGTTTTTAGCAGCTTCTGTGGTAATTATTATTGCAAGTTTGTTTACAAATGTAAGATCTGGAACTAAAGCAGCTTATGAAAAGATGTTAAAAGAGCTTTGAGAACAAAAGCCTTTTTTAAGGCTTTTGTATTAAAAATCTTAGCGTGGGTCCGCTTTGATCGATTTCAAGCACTTTAAAACCACGGTTTTTTGCATCTTGAGGTATGGAATTGATACTTTGTGGGCAATCGCAAAGCACTTCCAAAATTTCTCCACTTTTAAGCTTAGGTAAGACATCAAGTGTTGCTATAGCAGGATAAGGACAAGCTTCACCTTGTAAATTTAAACTATAAGTAATTTTCATTGTTTATCCTTTAAGTTGATTTTTAAAGAAGTGTTTTTTGTAAAATACTACAAAAACAAACATTAAGATGAATAAAATAAGATTGATAAAAAATCCATTTAAATTGCCAAATTCAGTTAAAAGATTGATTTTTATACCTTCTTTAAAAGCTTTTGGTAAAAAGTCATAACTTAAAGCTAAAATCATAGTTCCTATTATATTTGCAATTCCTACTATCATAAAATGACTTTGCCCTTCAAAGGCACGATAAGCCCAACCACACTCGCAACCTCCGGCAAAAACTATGCCAAAACCAAATAAAAATGCTCCTACAGCTACAGCAGGAGAAAGTTCTATGAGTTTGCTAGTATAGCCTTGTAAGATAAAAGCAAAAGCGATTAAAGAAGCGATAATCATGCCAATTAATGCGCCTTTTATAGCATTATCTCTACCAAATAAAAACAAATCTCTAAAGCAAGAGGTAAAACAAATTTGCCCTCTAGAAATAATAAAGCCAAAAACAAAACCAAAAATCAGTGCCAAAGCTAGAAGACTTTGTTTGTTTTGTGTGCTGATATTGCCATTTGTAAAAACAAGATAAAACACCCAAACTAAAAAGGCCATGAAAAGCAATATGCCTAAGTTAAAATATAATTTTGTATGCAAACTTTGCTTGTTTAACGGCAAATTTTCTTTATTTACCCGTTCTAATTTAGCTTTAGGTTTAAAAAAGGAAGTGTTGCAAATTTTCACTCCTAGATAAATTCCTAAAACCATAAAAACAGTAAAAAGCCAAGTGTGTAAAGAAAAATAAGGTAAACCTGTAAAAAAATTAGCTAAATTACATCCAAACGCAAGTCTTGCTCCATATCCTGAAAGAATTCCACCTACTATTGCTTGAAAAATTCTTATATTGCTAGCAGGTAGACGAAATTTGACTTTGTTAGCTAAAAGTGCGGCTACTAAACAACCTATAAACATACCTATGAGCATAATACCATCAGTTCTTGTTAAAGGGGTTCCATTTAAATTTTGCTTTTGGTAATAAGAATATCCATCTAAATTCATACCTAAAAGTTCTAGAAATTCACCGCCCCAACGCGTCATTTCTCCAGTAACAGCCCAAACGCCACCAAAAATCCCAAAATACACTGCACTTAAAATTCCAAGTGCAATCATAGAATGGGAATTGTCCCAAAAATTGATTAAATATTTTTGTTTAAAAGAATTCAAAGAAAGATCCTAATAATGTAATCATCAAAACTTGATGCTAAAAAAGAGTGAGATTATAGCTTAAATTTAATATGAAGTCAAAAAGAATATTGATAAATTTATTTTGTTTTTCATTAAAAATCGCTATAATTATCGCTTTGGAAGATTAGCGTATCTGGTGATCGCCACTGACTTCAAATCAGATGAAAGGATAGTTGACTATTCTTTGGGGAGTTCGATTCTCTCATCTTCTCGCCAATATTAAAGTAAAATCAAGGAAATTTTTATGAGCAAAGCAGATATTATTGTCGGCATTCAATGGGGCGATGAAGGAAAAGGTAAGGTAGTTGATAAATTATGTGAAAATTATGATTTTGTTTGCAGAAGTGCAGGTGGACACAATGCAGGACATACGATTTGGGTAAATGGTGTAAGATATGCGCTTCATCTTATGCCAAGTGGAGTTTTGCATCCAAGATGTATTAATATTATCGGAAATGGAGTTGTGGTTTCTCCTGAAGTATTGATTGCTGAAATGGCTCAATTTGAAAATTTAAAAGGTAGATTATATATCAGCGATAGAGCTCATTTAAATTTAAAACATCATTCTTTAATAGACATTGCAAAAGAAAAACTCAAAGGCAAAAATGCCATAGGAACAACAGGTAAGGGTATAGGACCTTCTTATGCAGATAAGATTAATCGTACAGGACATAGAGTTGGAGAGCTTTTAGAACCACAAAGACTTTGTGAGGCTTTGATGAAAGATTTTGAAGCTAATAAAACTTTTTTTGAAATGCTTGAAATTGAAATTCCAAGTGCTGAAGAATTGCTTGCTGATTTAAAACGCTTTAATGAAATTTTAACTCCTTATATTACAGATACTACAAGAATGCTTTGGAAGGCTTTAGATGAAGATAAAAGAGTACTTTTAGAAGGAGCTCAGGGCTCTATGCTTGATATTGATCATGGAACTTATCCTTATGTTACAAGTTCAAGTACTATTTCAGCAGGCGCTTTAACAGGACTTGGGTTAAATCCTAAAGAAGCGGGAAATATTATAGGTATTGTAAAAGCTTATGCAACGCGTGTGGGAAATGGAGCTTTTCCTACTGAGGATAAGGGCGAAGATGGAGAAAAAATTGCACAAATTGGAAAAGAAATTGGCGTAAGCACAGGACGTAAAAGACGCTGTGGATGGTTTGATGCGGTTGCTGTAAGATATACAGCAAGGCTTAATGGTCTTGATGCTTTATCTTTGATGAAGCTTGATGTTTTAGATGGTTTTGAAAAGATAAAAATTTGTCGTGCTTATGAATATAAGGGCATGGAAATCGACTATATACCAAGTGATTTAGAAAATGTTCAACCTATTTATGAAGAAATGGATGGTTGGGATAAAGTTTTTGGTATAAAAGATTATGATTTATTGCCAGAAAATGCTAAAAAATATATAGCAAGACTTGAAGAGCTTGCAGGGGTTAAAGTAAAGTATATTTCCACTAGCCCTGAAAGAGATGATACTATCATCTTATGAAAAGTAAATATAATTCTGTTGTAAAAGTAAGAAAACAACAACTTGATAAAGCAGAATCAAATCTTAATCAAGCCAAACAAAGACAGCTTGAACATGAAAAAGCTTATGAACTTTCACGCCAAGAGTGTGAAAGTTTAGGCGTATTGCCAAAATCAGGATCTATAGCAGAGTTAAGATCAAATTTAAGTATGGCGCAAGTAGGACGCGAGGCTTTGGCAAGAGCTAAGGAGAAAGTAGAACTTTCTAAAAAAGAAATGAACCATTATCAGTTTTTATATCAAAAAGCGCATTTAGATTATGAAAAAATGAAGGCTTTGGAAACTGAAGAAATTAAACAAAAACAAAAAGAACTTGCGAAGGCTGAAGAAAAATTTTTAGATGAAATTGCAATCAGTCGTTTTTTCAAAGGGGAAAAAGATGATTAAAAAATTTATATTGTTAGTTTTTATTTCAAGTGTAGTTTTTGGAGCTGAACAGGATTGTGAGCAGTATTTTGAAGCTAGAAAAGCTCAAATTGAATTGCAAACTAGAGAATTTGATGAAGCAAGACAATCTTTAGAAGCTTATAAAGCCTCTTTTGAAGCTTTGCAAAAAGAAAGGCTTGAAAATTTAGAAAAAAAAGAGGCTGAGGTTAATGCGACTTTGGCAAAAATTGAAGAATTAAAACTTGAAAACGCAAGGCTTGTAGAAGAACAACAAAAGATTTTAAATTCAATCAATGATAAAACTCAAGGTAGGGTTAAAGAAATTTACTCCCAAATGAAAGATGCAGCCATTGCAGATGTTTTAAGTCAAATGGATGCAGAGGATGCAAGCAAAATAATGCTTTCTTTGGAATCGCGTAAAATTTCAGGTGTTTTATCTAAAATGGATCCAAAAAAAGCCAGCGAGCTTACTTTACTTTTGAAAAATTTAGATAATAATGCTAGTAATTAGGTGATTAAAAAAAATGAAAATTTTTCATTTTTAACATTCTTTTACCAAAAATAAGCTATTATTTTAAACATTATTAAATAAAAGGTTTTTAAGATGCGTATAAAATTACCACATATTCCTTATATCGCAAATAAAATGATGTTAGATATAGCTAATTCTTCTTTTGTAGAAATTAAAGATCAGTTAGAAAAGCTTAAGGTATGTATAATAGAAGTTTTAGAGAAAGATATTCTAAATGAAAGAAAATTAGATGAAAGAGTCAAAGAGCTTTTAGAGCAACAAGAAGATGAAATGGAACTTATGCAAGTAGATCGTAAAAATATGTTTTGGCTTGTGAAGAAAAAGTTAGCTCCTGAATTTAATGTGATTTTAGATTCTGAAGACAGACATAATCATCTAGCGCATCAAATTTTAGAAGAACTTGTAGAGAATGATTATATTAATTTTATAGTGAGTGAAAATAGAGTTAAAAATTTAATCTTTTCAAGCATAGAGTCTTATCTTAAAATTTATGAAAAACTTGAAGATGAGGTTTATGAGAAAATTAGCAATTATAAAACAAAACCTATTCCAGGTAGTGAAGAATACGATCTTATCTTTGAAAAACTCTATCAAGAAGAGCTTAGAAAAAAAGGTATGTTTTAATGAAGGTTTATATTTATTTAGAAAATGATATTTTTTTAAGTGCTAAGGCTTTTGGAAAGAGTGGTACTTTTTTTGGAGAGCTTGTATTTAACACTTCTTTAACAGGGTATCAAGAAATTATTTCAGATCCTTCTTATGCAGGGCAATTTATCGTATTTTCTATGCCAGAAATTGGTATAGTGGGAACCAATGAAAATGATAATGAAAGTAAGGAAATTTTTGCAAGTGGTGTTTTAATGCGTGAATTAAGTTCCAGTTTTTCAAATTTTCGCGCTAAAGAAAGTCTGCAAGATTATCTTGAAAAACATGGAAAAATAGGAATTTATGAACTTGATACGAGATATCTAGTAAAAATGATAAGAAATAATGGCAATTTAAGAGCTGTAATTTCAACTGAAATTTCAAATAAAGAAGATTTAAAAATCGCCTTAGAAAAATCAGCAAAAATTGATGAAGTAAATTTTGTAAAAGAAGTTAGCACTAAGAAAAATTATTCTCACAAACAAGGCGTTTGGAATGCTAGTTTTCAAAAATTTAATGACGCTAAAAGAGGCGAGAAAAAAGTTGCTGTTATAGACTATGGTGTTAAAACAAATATTCTAAATGAACTTGTAGAAGTAGGTTTTGAAGTAGAAGTTTATCCATATAATGTTAAAGCAGATGAGTTGATTACTCTGTATAAAAAAGGTGAAATTCAAGGCGTGTTTCTTTCTAATGGTCCAGGTGAGCCAAGGATTTTAAAACAAGAGATTGCAGAGATTAAAAAACTTGCAGAAGCTAAAATTCCTATGCTTGGAATTTGCTTAGGTCACCAGCTTTTAAGTAATGCTTTTGGATATGAAACTTATAAAATGAAATTTGGACAACATGGAGCAAATCATCCTGTGATCAATCTTGATACAAAAACGGTAGAAATTACCGCACAAAATCATAATTATAATGTTCCAGAAGAATTAGCTCAAGTGGCTCATATCACTCATAGAAATTTATTTGGCGATAATGTTGAAGGAGTAAGATATAAAGACTATCCTATTATTTCAGTGCAACATCACCCGGAAAGTTCTTCAGGTCCTCATGAAAGTAAGTACATTTTTAAAGAATTTATGAATTTGATGTGAGTATAGATTTTTTAGCTATTATCAGCGTTGCTTTTTTATCTAGTTTTGGACACTGCTATTCTATGTGTGGTGGTTTTAATTTACTTTTTATAAATTTAAATTCAAAAAGCAATAATTTATTTTTATTAACTTTTATTTATCATTTGTTTAGAATTTTTGCTTATATTGTTTTAGGGATAATTTTTGGGACTTTTGGGAATATCTTGGCAATCAATGCTAAGGTTCAAAGTTTGTCATTTTTTATTCTTGGTATATTTATGATGATTTTGGGTTTTGCTCTTATTTTTAGAGGCAATATGTTATCTTTTATTGAAAATAATGTTTTTTTTGATAGTTTTGTAAAGAAAATTATTAAAAAATCTAAAAATTTTAAAGGATTAAAATCAGCTATATTTTTAGGATTTTCAAATGGTTTTGTTCCTTGTGGATTGGTGTATTTTTTTATAGCCAATGCAATAAGTAAGCAAAATATTTTTGAAGGTATTTTGGTAATGATGATTTTTGGAATATCAACTTTACCTGCGATGTTATTTTTTTCTAAAATTTCACAATTTTTTAGTGATTTTTTGAAAAATTTGTTTAATTATTTATCGTATGGCATTATTGTTTGTTACGGTATAAATCTTGCCTATATAGGTTTTAAGGCTTTTTAATGAAAGATTTTTTTAAAGATCAGTTTTTTAAAGCTCTGGAAAAAAATACAATTTTTTCAAGAGCTGATGTGCAAGGAAATTTAATTTTTGTCAGTGATAAGCTTTGTCAAATAAGTGGATATAGCAAAAAAGAGCTTATAGGAAAAAAACATTCAATATTTAAACATCCAGATGTTGATGAATGTTATGTTGAGAAGCTTTTAAAAGATCTTTCATATAAAAAGCCTTATCAGGTTATTTTTAAAAATATTGATAAATTAGGCAAAACCTTCTATCTTGAAACTTTGTTAATCCCCATATTGGATAAAAATAATGAATTAATAGAAATAGTAGCGCTTTCTCATGATGTCAGTAATTCTTTTAAGCTTAATGAAGAGCTTGCTCTAAATCACGCTAAATTAAGAGAATTAAGTATTAATCTTGAAAATACAGTTAAAAATCACCAACAAGAATTTATACAGTTAGGTAAAAAATTTGAGAAAAAAATGAAAATTGCCTTGGAAAAAAATGAAAAAGATATTAAAATAGCATATGAAGAGATTTTGAAATCTTCATTAGAACAAATGATTAGTGATATAGCACATCAATGGAGACAACCGTTAAATGAGCTTGGTATTGCCATGTTTCAAATGAAGCAAAATCTTAAAGATGAAAAAGGATTTGCTGAAATTTATTCACAATCAAAAGATATGATTAAAAATATGTCAGAAACAATTGATGTGTTTAGAACTTTGTTTAACAAAGGAGTAGAGCAGTGTGTATTTATAAAAGAGACTTTAAATAAAGCCTTAGAAATTGCTTTTGAAACTATAGAAAAAAATCATGTAAATATTAATATTGTTTCGAAAAGTGATTATGAAGTTTTGGCGTATGAGAATGGTTTAATAAGAGTTTTTCTTAATTTGATTTTAAATTCAATAGAGGCATTTAAAAACAAAAAAAGGAAAATCATAACAATAAATTTTTCAAAATTTGGAAAAAACTATCTGAAAATTACAATAAAAGATAATGCTGGTGGGATTGATAAAGAAAATTTAGATAAAATTTTTCAACCTTATTTTACAACAAAACATCCCAGTCAGGGTATAGGAGTAGGACTTTATATAAGTAGACAAATTATTGAAAGTTTCCAAGGAAAAATAAAAGTTAAGAATGGAAAAGATGGGGCTTGTTTTGAGGTATTTTTAAAACTAAAAGAGAGGGTAGAGTATAGAAATGTCACAAGAATGTAAAGAATTGATAATATTAGTAGTTGAAGATGAAATTAAAACTAGAGAATCATTGATTAATGTATTAAGCGAACGCTTTAGTAAAGTAATCGGAGCTCAAAATGGAGATGAGGGGCTTAAAAAATTTAAAAAATTTAAGCCGGATTTAGTTATCACAGATATTGCTATGCCTATTATGGATGGGCTTGATATGGCAAGAGAGATTAAGGAAATTTCAGATGATGTCCCAATTGTTGTTCTTAGTGCGTATTCAGAGAAAGAGAGACTTTTGCGTTCTATTGATATTGGTATAGATAAATATTTGATTAAACCTGTTGATATAGAAGAGTTGTTTAAAGTTTTAGATTATCTGATAGGCGAAAAAATTGAAGCAAATATGCTTGTAAAAATTTCTGAAGAATATCAATTTAACAAAACTAAAAGAACTTTGATTTACAATGGTGAAGAAATTGTTTTAACTAAAAAAGAATTAGCTTTTATTTCTTTGCTTTTAAAGCAACCTGGGGCTTTGGTTTTGCATGAAGATATAAAGAAAAATGTTTGGATAGGTGAACATGTAAGTGATACTGCTGTTAGAACTTTTATTAAAAGAGTAAGAGATAAAGTGGGTGAAGATTTTATAAAAAATGTACCAAGTTTAGGTTATAAGATAAATATCAATAAATAAGACTGATTTAGCCTTAAAATATAAAGCATAACAAATGATTAACAAAATTATCATTTTTAAGAAAAAATGTATAATTAATATTCTATAATATTCTCTTATTATCAAAAATTTTAAGGAGAAAGTCGATGCATCCAGGTAATGTATTAAATTACGACTATACGGTTGCAAGATATTTTATGTTTACAACCGTATTGTTTGGCATTGTTGGTATGGCTATAGGAACTCTTATAGCTTTTCAAATGGCATATCCTAACTTAAATTATTTAGCAGGAGAATATGCTACTTTTTCAAGACTTAGACCACTTCATACTTCAGGTGTGATTTTTGGTTTTATGCTTTCAGGGATTTGGGCAACTTGGTATTATATAGGTCAGCGTGTTCTTAAGGTAAGTATGGCTGAGTCAAGATTTTTAATGGCTGTTGGTAAGCTTCATTTTTGGCTTTATATGCTTACTATGGTTTTAGCTGTTATATCTTTATTTATGGGTGTGACTACATCTAAAGAATATGCAGAGCTTGAGTGGCCTTTAGATATTCTTGTTGTTCTTGTTTGGGTTTTATGGGGTGTAAGTATTTTTGGACTTATTGGAATTCGCCGTGAAAAAACTCTTTATATTTCTTTATGGTATTATATAGCTACATTTTTAGGTATAGCTATGCTTTATCTTTTTAACAACATGGAAGTACCAACTTATTTTGTTGCTGGAATGGGTAAATGGTGGCATAGTGTATCAATGTATGCAGGAACAAATGATGCTTTAGTACAATGGTGGTATGGACATAATGCTGTGGCATTTGTATTTACTGTGGGTATTATTGCTCAAATTTATTACTTCTTGCCAAAAGAAAGTGGTCAGCCGATTTTCTCTTATAAACTCTCTTTATTTGCATTTTGGGGCTTAATGTTTGTTTATCTTTGGGCAGGTGGTCACCATTTGATTTATTCAACTGTACCTGATTGGATGCAAACTATGGGTTCGGTTTTCTCTATAGTATTGATTTTACCTTCTTGGGGTTCAGCGATTAATATCTTACTTACTATGAAAGGTGAGTGGAGCCAGCTTCGCGAGAGTCCATTGATTAAATTTATGATTTTGGCATCAACTTTCTATATGTTCTCAACACTTGAAGGGCCAATTCTTTCAATTAAGTCTGTTAATGCTTTAGCACACTTTACAGATTGGATTCCAGGACATGTTCATGATGGAACATTAGGTTGGGTAGGATTTATGACTATGGCTGCTCTTTATCATATGACTCCTAGAGTTTTCAAAAGAGAGCTTTATAGTAAATCTTTAATGGAAGCTCAATTTTGGATCCAAACCACAGGTATAGTTCTTTATTTTGCTTCAATGTGGATTGCGGGTATTACTCAAGGTATGATGTGGAGGGCGACAGATGAGTATGGTAACTTGCTTTATAGCTTTATTGATACTGTTGTGGCTATTGTTCCTTATTATTGGATTAGAGCGATTGGTGGATTGTTGTATCTTATCGGTTTCTTTATGTTTACTTATAATATTTACAAAACAATTGCTTGTGGAAGAGTGCTTGATAAAGAACCAAAAAGCGCTTCGCCTATGGCAGCATAAAAAGGAGAAAATATGTTTAGTTGGTTAGAAAAAAATCCATTCTTTTTTGCTGTAGCTGTTTTTGTAGTGATTGCTTATGCAGGCATAGTTGAAGTTTTACCAAATTTTGCAGAAAATGCAAGACCAATTGAAGGTAAAAAACCTTATACGGTTTTACAACTTGCAGGGCGTGCAGTATATATTAAAGATAGTTGTAATGCTTGTCATTCACAGCTTATTCGTCCATTTAAATCAGAAACAGATCGTTATGGTATGTATTCTGTAAGTGGTGAATTTGCTTATGATAGACCTTTTCTTTGGGGTTCAAAAAGAACAGGACCTGATCTTGCTCGTGTAGGAAATTATAGAACAGCTGATTGGCATGAAAATCATATGTGGGATCCTACTTCTGTTGTTCCAGATTCTATTATGCCTTCATATAAGCATATGTTTAAAAATAATGCAGATATTGAAACTGCTTATGCTGAGGCTTTAACCGTGAAAAAAGTTTTCAATGTTCCTTATGATACAGAAAATGGAACAAAACTTGGTTCTTGGGAGGATGCGCAAGCTGAAGTAAAAGCTGAAGCTCAGGCTATAGTTGATCAAATGAAAAATCAAGAAGTAAAAGATGCTTTTGCTAAAGGTGAAATCAAAGAAATAGTTGCTTTGATCGCTTATTTAAATAGCTTAAAGTAAGATGATGGAACATTTATCAATAGTTTTTGATGTGATTAAAAATTTAATCACATTTGATTTAGCAACAGTTCAAAAACATGAGTGGGAGATTTTCCAAGGTTATGGTTTTTTTGCACTCGTGATGTTTTTGTCAATAGTATTATATGCGTATTGGTATCATTTATATAGAACAGAAAAAAAAGGTGAGAGAAATTATGAAAATTATGCAAACCTTGCCTTAAAAGATGATATTGATGATAGTGTATTAGAAAGTAAAAGGAGTGCTTAATGCAATGGTTAAATTTAGAAGATAATGTTAATCTCTTATCTTTAATTGGAGCTATTCTTATCATTTTAATCACACTAGTTATTGTGAGTAGAATGTTTAAGCAAATGAAAGAAAAAAAAGGCGAGTCAGAGCTTAGCGAACATAGTTGGGATGGAATAGGAGAGTATAAAAATGCTGTTCCTACTGGCTGGGCTGTGGTATTTTTCCTGACTATTGTTTGGGCTATTTGGTATTTTCTATGGGGATATCCTTTAAATTCTTTTTCAAGTATAGGTCAATACAATGAAGAAGTAGCAACTCATAATACAAAATTTGAAGAAAAATTTAAAAATTTATCTCCTGAAGATAAAATAGCAATGGGTCAAAATATCTTTTTAGTTCAGTGTTCAGCTTGTCATGGAATTACAGGCGATGGTATCAATGGTAAAGCTCAAAATTTAAATATTTGGGGTAGTGAAGAAGGTATAATCAATGTAATTAAACATGGTTCAAAAGGTATGAATTTTCCAGGTGGAGAAATGCTTGGCGCTGCTGATTTAGGTGTGGCAGAAGAAGATATCCCTGCTATTGCTGCTTATGTAGCAAAAGATCTTTCAGCTATTAAGAAAACTGCAAATGAAAATTTAGTAGCAAAAGGTAAAGAAGCTTATGCAACTTGTGCAGCATGCCATGGAGAAGATGGAAAAGGTCAAGATGGAATGTTCCCAGATCTTACAAAATACGGTTCTGCAGCTTTTGTAGTAGATGTTTTACATAGTGGTAAGGCTGGTTTTATAGGAACAATGCCGAGTTTTCCAACACTTAATGATATTCAAAAAGAAGCTGTTGGCGAGTATGTAATTTCTCTTTCAAGGGGTGAATGATGGAAAATAATAATAGATGCGTGTTTTCTCTTTCAGGTGTTACAGGTATGTTAATTGCTACGGTTTTATTACTTGCTATCTTAGTAGTTTTAACTATTTGGGGTCTTAAAGCTCAGCAAGAAGTGATGCAAAAGCCATATAGTCTTAAAGATGCACAAAGTGTAAAGATGTTTGGTTCAAAAGAACAAGATCATAGAAGTATAAAGGAAGCACAATGAGTAAGGCTTTGGAATATTTAATTGTTATTGGTTTAGTTGTTGCTGCTGCAATCACCGCTTGGTCAGTTTTAACTGTAAATCATCTTCATATAGGATGAAAAAAATATTACAAGATGGCTTTTTTTTAGCCATCTTCTTCTTTGTTTTATTGCCTTCTAGGGTTTTTGCTCTTGATGCTATACTTTTTAATGAAAATATTTTAAGTCAAAAAGTAAGTAATGAGATTAATCTTATAGGAAAAGAGCTTTACCAAAAAAGTAATATTTTTATCGGCGTTATGGTTGGTGATGAAACTGAAATTGAAACTTTATTAAATAAACAAAAAGAACTTCCTCAATCTTATATATTGCTTCTTTTGTCAAAAAATTCTCACAAAGTTGATATAGTGGGCTCAAAAGGTGCTTTAGCTTTGATTGATAAAGAAGCCGTGCTTAGTCCTTATCCTGGAACAGGATCTATTTTGCCGATATTAGCTACAAATAAAGGTGATATTTATAATGCTGCTATACTTAATGGTTATGCAGATATTGTAGATCGTGTGGCAAAATCCTTGGGATTACAATTAGAACATTCTATAGGTAATGCAAATCGTGATACTATCAATATCTTAAGAATACTTATCTATGGATTTATTTGCTTTGCATTGTTATACTATGCACAAAGAAGAATAAAGAGGAAAAAAAATGTTAGAAACTAAAAGAAGTTTTTGGCCTTATGGTATTTTGCTTTCACTTTTGGCTATAATTATTGCTTGTATTGTAACGATTTTTATAGCAAGTCACCATCCTGTATATGAGGATGATTTTTATTTTGACTCTTATCAAAATGTTGAAAATAATTACAATCAAATACAAAAACAACAAGTAAATTTTGATAAATTTTTTAAAGTAAATTTTCAAAATGATAAAATCACTTTTATAGGTAAAAGAAAAATTCCTAGTTATGAAGTGGATCAAAATTCCTATGTTGCAAATTTTAAAATTTCTGCATTGCAAAATATAAATTCTGATGATTTAAAAGTTCAAGTTCTTCTTACAAGACCATTCACTAAAAATTTTGATCAAAAGTTAGAAGGACAAGTTAAAAATGGAATTTTAAGTATCGCTTTGCCTAAATTAGATAAAGGCAGATGGGAGCTTAAGCTAAAGTTTTATGCAAATCAAGAAACAGTGGGTTTTTTTAGCTACGAATTAAATGCTCAATGAAATTAAGAATTTTTAGTTCTTCAAGACAAATTAGAGAGTATTATAACCACAAAAAACAGCAAAATGCCTTATTAGATAGTGCTATTCATATAGGTGAATTTTTAGATAAAGTTTGTTTGAGTAATTTTCATAAGGCAAGTTCTTATGAAAGTTTGCTTTTAATGCAAGAAGCTTGTCTAAAAAGTAAGGATTTAGAAAAAAAACTAGGAATTTCGGTAGAATTTTTTGCTTTTTTGAAAAATAACGAATATCTTTTTTCTTTTTTTAAAGAACTTAGTTTAGAAAAAAAAAGCATAGAAGATCTTAAAAACAATGATTATTATGCCACCTATAATGAACATTTAGAAATTTTAGATGAGGTATATAAAAATTATCTTGCTTTACTTGAAAAAAATTCTTTTTATGATGATCTTTCTTTACCTAAAAATTACACTCTTAATAAAGATTTTTTAGATGAGTATGAAGCTATAGTTTATGATTTGCAAGGTTTTTTGAGTAAATTTGAAGAAAATTTATTAAGTGAAATTTCTCAGATTAAAGAAGTGGTTTTAAGTTTTAAAACAAGTAAATTTAATCTTGAATATCTTTCAAAACTTGATTTTTTAAAAATATTTGATTTAAAAATAAACACTCATTATGAAATCAATCTTTCAAAACAAGAGATTTTAAAAGAAGAAATTTTTAAAACAAAAAATTCAAAAATTAAACTCAAATCTTTTGAATTAAGGGCTTTACAATGCGCTTTTGTTATGGATGAAATTTCACATTTTGTACGCAAAGGTTTAAAGTCTGAAAATATTGTAGTTATAACTCCAGATGAAAGTTTTTGTGAGTTTTTAAGACTTTTTGATAAAGACAATATGCTTAATTTTGCAAGTGGGATTAGTATTAAAGAAAGTTTATTTTATCAAAAATTTCAAGCACTTTATGAAAGTGCTAGTAGTGCTTCTTTTGTTTATAAAAATCAAGAGGATTATTTTGAAGACACGCAGATGATTTTTGATTATCACAATACACTTTTACATTCTTTAAAGCTTGATTTTATAGAGTTTAAAAAGTATTTTGATGAGAAATGTGATTTTGAATATTTTGAAAAATTACTTGCTTTATTTTTAGAAAATGAAAAGCAAGAACTTATTTATTTGATACGAAAAGAACTTTATTTTATTAAAGATTTATTAAAAAATCAGTCTTTAACTCTTAAAGAGTTGATCCATCTTTTTTTCATGCAAATTTCACAACTTTCCCTTAGTGATGTAGGTGGAGGTAAGGTTACGGTAATGGGACTTTTAGAAAGTCGTGGGCTTTGTTTTGATGGGGTGATTTTGGTTGATTTTAATGAAGAATTTATTCCCAAAAGAAGTGTTAATGAACTTTTTTTAAACAATGAAGTGCGTAAAAAAGCAGGATTGATTAGCTATGATAGAAGAGAAAATTTACAAAGATTTTATTATGAAAGCTTGATGAAGAATGCTTTAGAAGTAAGTATTTGCTTTGTGGAAAATGAAGAAAAAAGCAAATCACGTTTTTTAGATGAACTTGATTTTGACTTTTTTTATGAAACTCATATCCACCAAAAAGCTTATCTTAATGCTTTAAAATTAGACTATGAAGGTATAAAACCTAATCTAACTCCTATAAAAGCTCCTATTTTAAAGCATAATCCTTTCGAGTTCCCGCTTTCTTTTAGTCGTTTTAATTTATTGGAAAATCAAAAAAGAACTTATTATTATCGTTATATTTTAAATTTAGCAGAACCTAGGGTTTTAAGCGAGGAAAGTAAAGCGAAAAATCAAGGAAATTTCATCCATAAAATGCTTGAAATTTATTATAAAAATTATGTAAATAATGATTTTGATATAAAAGTTTTTGCAAATTTATTGAATAAAGAATATCAAAAATACAATATCAGTGAACTTGATCTTGAAGTATTTAAATTAAAATTTATACAATTTGCTAAAAATGAAAAAGAGCATTTTTCAAAAGGCTTTTATGTCGCACATACAGAGCTTGAGTTAAATAATATTTTAAAGCTCGGAGCAGATAGTATAAAACTTAAGGGCACTATAGATCGTATCGATAGTTCAAAAGAAGGTAATTTGATCATTGATTATAAAAGTGGAAAAGTACCAAGTAATTCTTATCAACTTGCTTTTTACCAAGCTTTATATGATGAAAATGCAAGCGTGGGTTTTTATGATTTAAATAGTATGCAAATATTGCACCAAAAAGCTAAAAGTTTAGATGAGCTAAGAGAAAGACTTAAAGACTTAGTTCTTATGAGCAAGGAAGAAATAGAGTTTGAAAATGAACAAGATGAGCATTGTCCTTATAAACTCATTTATAAAAAGGAATTAAAATGAGTCAATTTGAGCCTTTTTTGGCATTAGAAGCGAGTGCGGGAAGCGGAAAAACCTTTGCCTTGAGTGTGCGTTTTGTAGCACTTATTTTAAAAGGGGTTAGGATTAATGAAATTTTAGCTTTAACTTTTACCAAAAAAGCTGCTAATGAAATGCAAAAAAGAATTATTGAGGCTTTTTTAAATTTAGAAAAAAAAAATAAAACCAGTGAATGCAATGAACTTTGCAAGCTTTTAGGTAAAGATAAAGAAGAGCTTATTTCTTTAAGAGATGCTAAAAAAGAAGAATTTTTAAGAACAGAGTTAAAAATCAGCACTTTTGATGCTTTTTTCGGAAAAATTTTGCGTGTTTTTGCTTTAAATTTGGGCTTAAGTAGTGATTTTACAATGAGTGAAGAGAAGCTTGATGTAAGAGAGATTTTTTTAAAACTTCTTAAAAAAGATGAATTAAAAGATTTGGCTTATTATATTAATTTAGTTGATGAGAAAGAAAATTTTTTTAACGAGCTTGAAAAATTTTATGAGAATGCTTATTTTCAAAATCTTCCTAAAATTCCAAATCCATCTAAAGCTTATATCAATAAAGCCTATAGTGAGTTAAGAAGTTATTGTTTGGGTCTTACTCATGTAAAAAATTATAAAAATTTGTGTGACAATTTTAAAAGCGAAGTTTTAGATTTATCCGTGTTTATGCAATCAAGCTTTATGACAAAATTTGAAAGTACAAAATATTTACAAGATTTAGAAAGCACTAACTTGCATTTTAGTACAAAAAGAATGGAGCTTATAAATGCTTTAAATACTTATGCTATAGAGCTTGAAAATTATAAAATTGCTAATTTAATGAATCTTTTAAATCATTATAGTGAAGCTAAAAATATATTTCATAAAGATAAAAATACCTTAAATTTCCAAGATGTGAGTAAAAAAGTTTATGAGCTAATAACCAGTGAATTTAAGGATATGATTTATTTTCGTTTAGATGGTTTTATTTCGCATTTGCTTATTGATGAATTTCAAGATACAAGCGTGATTCAATATCAAATTTTACGCCCTTTGATCGCTGAGCTTGTTTCAGGAGAAGGAGTTAAGAAAAATCGCACTTTTTTTTACGTAGGAGATAAAAAACAAAGTATTTATCGCTTTCGTAAAGGAAAAAAAGAATTATTTGATTTGTTAAAACAAGAATTTAGTCAAATTAAAAGTGATAGTTTAAATACTAATTATCGTTCTAAAGAGCTTTTGGTTGATTTTGTTAATGAAACTTTTAAAGAAAAAATCAAAGATTATAAAGAGCAATTTGCCTTAGAAAGTAAAAAAGGTGGTTTTGTGCGTATTGTGGAATCTAAAGAACAAAAGGTTAAAAACCAAGCCCAAGAAATCAAGGAAAAGACTTTAGAAACTTTATTTGAGCAAATTAATTTTTTAAGATCTAAAAATATTTCTTATGATGATATTTGTATTTTGTGTTGGAAAAATAGCGATGCAGATATGGTTTTGGATTTTTTAAGAGAGCAAAAAATTCCTGCGTTTACTCAAAGCAATGTTTTACTTGAAAATAAAGCAAGCGTAAGACTTGTTTTGGAATATGCTAAATATTGTATTTTTGGTGATGAGTTTTACTTGGTATTTTTAAAAGAACTTTTAGGTTTTGAGCCGAGAAAAATCACCCTTGATTTTTCAAAAAATGCTATGGAAAATATACTTTTTTTAATAAAAGAATTAAAACTTGATTTAAATGATATCGCTTTAATGCAATTTATCGAATATGCTAAAACTAAGGAAAATTTTTTAAAGCTTTTATTTGAGCCTTGTACTTTGAAAATAGTAAGCGAACAAAATATGGGTATTAGTATTATGAGTGTGCATAAATCTAAGGGTTTGGAATTTGATCATGTGATTTTGCTAGATAGTTTATCTAAAAACAATTCAAACAATGAAGATATCATGCTTGAATATGATATCAATCAAGGTTGGCAGCTCCATATTAAAGATAAAATTCGAGAGCTTACTAAAGAGCCTATTTATACCCTTTTTAAAGAAAATATTACAAGAGCAAATTATGAAGATGATATCAATAAACTTTATGTGGCTTTTACAAGAGCTAAGGAAAGTTTGATTATCATAAAAAGAAACGAAGAAAGTGTAAATGGAAATTATCCAAGTTATTTTAAGGGGGGATTTTTAAATATACATTCTCAAGAGAGAGGTTTTTTAGAAAGCAAAGAGCAAATTTTAAGTGTTAAAAAAGAAAGTATTCAAGCTTTACAAAAATTTGAAAAAATTAGCCCACAAGAAGTTCAAAGTGAAGAAAAGCTTGATAGTAAAGAGCTATATTTTGGAAATGCTTTTCACTTTTTTATGCAAAATTTAAAACTCCCTAAGGGTGAAAATTTTCAAATACTTACTCAAAGATGCAAGAGTAAATTTAGACATTTTTTAGATGAGAGTGATTTTGAAAAGCTTTTTAAAAGAATTGAAATTTTACTTAAAAATATTCAATTTCAAAATTTGATTGGTGATGGAAAGCTTTTAAAAGAACAAGCTTTGAGTTTTAATGGAGAAATTAAACAATTAGACTTGCTTGCCTTAAAAGATGAAGAAGCTTTTATAATTGATTATAAAACAGGTCTTGCTATGCAAGATAAACATAAAGAGCAGGTAAGAACTTATAAGATCGCCATTAGTGAAATTTTGAAAAAAGATAAAGTGCGTGCTTTTATAGTTTATTGTTTGGAAAATGAAATTCAAATTTTGGAAATATAAACTTTATTTTTACTTAAATTAAGTAAAAATTAATATTATTTTTTATACAATCACATTTTAAATTTTTGGCAAAGGTAAAAATTATGACAAAGATAACAAAGCCAAACGAAGTAAAACGAGAATGGATTGTTTTAGACGCAGAAGGCAAACGCTTTGGTCGTCTTTTAACTGAAGTAGCAACAATTTTGAGAGGTAAAAACAAGCCTTGCTTTACTCCAAATGTTGATTGTGGTGATTATGTAATTATCATCAATGCTTCAAAAGCTGTATTTACAGGTGCTAATAAAGCAGAAGATAAGCTTTATCATAGACATTCAGGATATTTTGGAAGTGTAAAAAGCGAAAAATTTGGTGATTTACTTGAAAAAAATCCTGCAAAATTATATAAATTAGCAGTTAGAGGTATGCTTCCTAAAACAAATTTGGGCAGAGCTATGCTTAAAAAATTAAAAATCTATGCGGGTAGTGAGCACCCACACACTGCGCAAATTGCTAAAGAAGGAAAATAATCATGGCAACAACATACGCAACAGGTAAGAGAAAAACTGCTATCGCAAAGGTATGGGTAAAACCAGGTAGTGGTAAAATTAGTGTTAATGGTGTTGATTTAAACACTTGGCTTGGTGGACACGAGGCGATTAAGCTTAAAGTGGTTCAACCTTTACTTGTGACTAAACAAGAAACTTCAATGGATATTAACGCAACTACTTTAGGCGGGGGCTATAGTGCTCAAGCTGAAGCTTTAAGACATGGAATTTCAAGAGCTTTAGCAGCTATGGATGCTGATTTTAGAGCCTTATTAAAACCTAAAGGACTTCTTACTAGAGATAGTAGAACTGTTGAGCGTAAAAAATATGGACGCCGCAAAGCAAGAAGAAGCCCACAATTCTCTAAACGTTAATATTTTTGGTGGGATTTTCCCACCTTTCTACAATTTTTTATAAAACTCATCCTTTTTTCTATCATTTATGATATAATTGCGAAATTTAAATTTTTATTTTATAACACAATGAAAGGTTTTTTCTATGAAAAAAATATTCTTATGTTTAGGTTTGGCAAGTGTTTTATTTGGTGCTGATAACAATGTAAAATTTGAAATCACTCCAACTTTAAACTATAATTACTTTGAGGGTAATTTAGATATGGATAATCGTTATGCACCAGGGATTAGACTTGGTTATCATTTTGACGATTTTTGGCTTGATCAATTAGAATTTGGGTTAGAGCATTATTCTGATGTTAAATATACAAATACAAATAAAACTACAGATATGACAAGAACTTATTTGAGTGCTATTAAAGGTATTGATGTAGGTGAGAAATTTTATTTCTATGGTTTAGCAGGTGGAGGATATGAGGATTTTTCAAATGCTGCTTATGATAATAAAAGCGGTGGATTTGGACATTATGGCGCGGGTGTAAAATTCCGTCTTAGCGATTCTTTGGCTTTAAAACTTGAAACTAGAGATCAAATTAATTTTAATCATGCAAACCATAATTGGGTTTCAACTTTAGGTATTAGTTTTGGTTTTGGTGGCAAAAAGGAAAAAGCTGTAGAAGAAGTTGCTGATACTCGTCCAGCTCCACAAGCAAAATGTCCTGTAGAACCAAGAGAAGGTGCTTTGTTAGATGAAAATGGTTGCGAAAAAACTATTTCTTTGGAAGGTCATTTTGGTTTTGATAAAACTACTATAAATCCAACTTTTCAAGAAAAAATCAAAGAAATTGCAAAAGTTTTAGATGAAAATGAAAGATATGATACTATTCTTGAAGGACATACAGATAATATCGGTTCAAGAGCTTATAATCAAAAGCTTTCTGAAAGACGTGCTAAAAGTGTTGCTAATGAACTTGAAAAATATGGTGTAGAAAAAAGTCGCATCAAAACAGTAGGTTATGGTCAAGATAATCCTCGCTCAAGCAATGACACTAAAGAAGGTAGAGCGGATAATAGAAGAGTGGATGCTAAATTTATTTTAAGATAATGAATAAAACTATTTTATTTGATTTAGATGGCACTTTAATTGATTCTACTGATGCTATTTTAAATTCTTTCCAAGGAGCTTTTAAAGCCCTTGGATTAACTTCTAAAAATAATGAAGAAATCAAAAATCTCATAGGTTATCCTTTAGAGCAAATGTTTAGAATGCTTTATCCAGATAAATTAATTTTAAGTAAAGAATTTGTATTAGCTTATCGTGAAATTTATGCACAAATTTATTTAGAACAAACCACTCTTTTACCTAAAGCAAAAGAAGCATTAGAGCTTGGAAGTGAAATTGCAGATCTTGGTATAGTTACAACAAAAGGAGGTAAATTTACTCCGATTCTACTTGATTATTTGGGAGTTAAAAAATTCTTTAAAACTTTAATTACTCTTGAAGATGTCACGAATCCAAAGCCAAGTTCTGAACCTATAATTTTAGCCTTAAAAAGACTCAATAAAACTCAAGAAAATGCCTATATGATAGGCGATACAATACTAGATATTCAAGCTGCAATTTCTGCTAATATCACTCCTTTGGCCTTAACTTGCGGCTATGGCAATGAAAATGAATTAAAAGCTCATTCTATGGTATTTTTAAATGCATATGAGGCTGTTAATTATATAGCTAGATTAAACTAATTTCAAGTTTTCGTTAAACGCCTTTTAAGAGAATTTATAGTAAATTGATAGCTAAAAAATTATAAAAATTATCAATATAAAGGAAGGTCTCAATGGGTAAAATTATGAAAACTATGGACGGAAATGAGGCTGCTGCATACGCTGCGTATGCTTTTACTGAAGTTGCTGGAATTTATCCTATTACACCTAGTTCTCCTATGGCTGATTACACCGATATGTGGGCAGCTGCAGGAAAAAAAAATCTTTTTGGAGTTCCTGTAAAAATCGTAGAAATGCAAAGTGAAGCAGGAGCTGCAGGTAGTGTGCATGGATCTTTACAAGCCGGGGCTTTGACTACAACTTATACGGCTTCTCAAGGATTACTCCTTAAAATTCCAAATATGTATAAAATAGCAGGTCAATTACTCCCCTGTGTAATCCATGTAGCAGCGCGTTCTTTGGCTGCTCAAGCTTTGTCTATCTTTGGTGATCATCAAGATATTTATGCAGCAAGACAAATTGGTTTTGCTATGCTTTGTTCGCATTCTGTGCAAGAAACCATGGACTTAGCTGGTGTAGCACATTTAGCTGCAATTAAGGGAAGAGTGCCATTTTTACATTTTTTTGATGGTTTTAGAACAAGCCATGAAATTCAAAAAGTTGAAGTAATGGATTATGCACATTTTGATAGATTATTAGATAGAGAAGCTTTGCTTGAATTTAGAAATAATGCTTTAAATCCAGAAAATCCAAAAACACGTGGAACAGCACAAAATGATGATATTTATTTTCAAACTAGAGAAGTAAGCAATCGTTTTTATGATGCTTTACCTGATGTTGTTAATGAATATATGCAAGAAATTTCAAAAATTACAGGTAGAGAATACAAACCATTTACTTATTATGGTCACAAAGAGCCAGAGCGTGTGATTGTTGCTATGGGTTCTGTAACTCAAGCACTTGAAGAAGTGGTGGACTATCTTAATGCCAAGGGTGAAAAGGTAGGGATTTTAAAAGTTTATCTTTATCGCCCATTTAGTTTAAAATATTTCTTTGATGTTATGCCAAAATCAGTAAAAAAAATCGCGGTTTTAGATAGAACCAAAGAACCAGGAAGTCTTGGAGAACCACTTTATCTTGATGTAAAATCAGCTTTCTATGGAAGAGAAAATGCTCCTGTTATAGTGGGTGGAAGATACGGACTTTCTTCAAAGGATGTTGATCCTGCTCAAATGATAGCAGTATTTGAAAATCTTAAACTTGATAATCCAAAAGATGGCTTTACTGTAGGTATAGTTGATGATGTAACTCATACTTCACTGAGTACTGGAGAGAAAATTTCACTTGGAGATGAAAGTACGATCGAATGTTTATTTTACGGACTTGGTGCTGATGGAACTGTGGGCGCAAATAAAAACTCGATTAAAATCATCGGAGATAAAACGGATTTTTACGCTCAAGCTTATTTTGCTTATGATTCTAAAAAATCAGGGGGTTATACAAGAAGCCATTTAAGATTTTCTAAAAAACCTATCCGTTCAACTTATCTTGTTTCAACTCCGCATTTTATCGCTTGTTCGGTAGCGGCTTATTTGGAAATTTATGATGTTTTAGCAGGAATTCGCAAAGGAGGAACTTTCCTTTTAAATAGTATTTGGAATGCCGAAGAAACCATAAGACAACTTCCAGATGCAGTAAAGAAAACTTTAGCTGAAAAAGAAGTAAATTTTTATATCATCAATGCAACCAAACTAGCTCGTGATATAGGTTTGGGAAATCGTACAAATACCATTATGCAATCAGCCTTTTTCAAACTTGCAAAAATCATTCCTTATGAAGACGCACAAAAATACATGAAAGAGCTTGCGTATAAATCTTATAGTAAAAAAGGCGATGTTATTGTAGAAATGAATTACAAGGCTATTGATGTGGGTGCTGATGGACTTGTAAAAGTTGAAGTAGATCCAAATTGGAAAAATTTAGAGCTTAAAGAAAAAGAACAAACCAATGCCTATAAAGGTACTGAATTTGTTGAAAAAATCGTAAAACCTATGAATGCGGCTAAGGGTGATGATTTGCCTGTTTCAGCCTTTTTAGGTTATGAAGATGGAAGTTTTGAACACGGTACAACCGAATACGAAAAACGCGGTGTTGGGGTTATGGTACCAAGATGGATAGAGGCAAATTGTATTCAATGTAATCAATGTGCTTCAGTTTGTCCGCATGCTGTTATCAGGCCATTTTTGATTAATGATGAAGAAATGGCAAATGCACCTCGCGGTGTAAAAGATCATGCTTTAGAAGCTAAAGGAACCAAAGGAGAAAAATTAAGCTTTAAAATTCAAGTTTCTCCACTTGATTGTACAGGCTGTGAGCTTTGTGTTCATGAGTGTCCTACTAAAGAAAAATCTTTGGTTATGGTACCACTTCAAGAAGAGATGGATTTTGGTGAGCAAGAAAATGCGGATTATTTATTTAAAGAAATCACATACAAAGATGATATTTTAAATAAAGAAACTACAAAAGGAGCACAATTTGCCCAACCTTTATTTGAATTCCATGGAGCTTGTCCTGGATGTGGAGAAACTCCTTATATTACTTTAATTACAAGATTGTTCGGTGAAAGAATGATTGTGGCTAATGCGACAGGTTGTAGTTCTATTTATGGGGGTTCAGCTCCATCAACTCCTTATAGAAAAAGTGTGAAAAATGGACACGGTCCTGCTTGGGGAAATTCACTTTTTGAAGACAATGCTGAGTTTGGTTTGGGTATGAAAATTGCAACTGAAAATACAAGACACCGCATTGAATATATCATGAATGAAAGTATGCAAGAAGTTCCAAATGCTTTATCAGCCCTTTTTAAAGATTGGATTGCAAATAAAGACAATGGTGCTATGTCTGTGGAAATTAAAGATAAAATGATCCCTATTTTAGAGCAAAATAAAAATATTAAAGCGGTGCAAGATATATTAGAGCTTAAACAGTATTTAAGTAAAAAATCTCACTGGATTTTTGGTGGTGATGGTTGGGCTTATGATATAGGCTATGGCGGACTTGATCATGTTTTAGCAAGTGGAGAAAATGTAAATATTTTAGTGCTTGATACAGAAGTTTATTCTAATACAGGCGGTCAAAGTTCAAAATCTTCTAGAACAGGAGCTGTAGCACAGTTTGCAGCAGCAGGCAAACCTATACAGAAAAAAGACTTGGGTCAAATTGCTATGACTTATGGTTATATTTTTGTAGCACAAGTAAATTCAACGGCAAATTATACTCATCTTATCAAAGCTATCACTGCAGCTGAAGCTTATGATGGACCATCTTTGGTGATTTGTTATTCTCCTTGTATAGCTCATGGTATTAAAGGTGGGCTGGGTTACTCAGGAGAGCAAGGTGAGCTTGCTACAAAGTGTGGTTATTGGCCACTTTATACCTTTGATCCTCGTTTAGAAGAACAAGGAAAAAATCCTTTAACTCTAACAGGAAAAGAGCCTGATTGGGATTTATATGAGCAATTTTTGATGAATGAAGTGCGTTATAATTCACTTAAAAAAGCAAATCCTGAACATGCTGCTGAGCTTTTTGAACGCAATAAAAAAGACGCTCAACGTCGCTATAGACAGCTTAAGCGTATCGCTATGGCTGATTATAGTAATGAGGTTGAAAGCTGATAAAATATATTTTTAGTGCTACATTGTGTTTTAGCACTTTGTTTGCACAAGATAATTTTGAAGAGTATTTTAAACTTATAGATAAAGAAAATCGCATAAATTTTAATACTCTTCAAAACCCATTTGTGAATCCTACTTTTGAAAAATTAAGACATATTAAAATTACTGCAATTATGCTTGATAAAGTAAAAATTTATGATCGATGGTATAAAAAAGGTGATATGATTGATGATGCTATAATACATGAAATAAATACTAAAGAGATTAAATTCCAATATGATAATTTAGAAATTGCAATCCAAATAAATAAAAATGATAAGATTAATATTAATTAACATTCTTTTTTGCCATTATCTTTATGCTTTAGATTGTCAAAAGCGTCTTTTTGATATCAGTATTAATGAAAAATTAAGCATACAAGAAAGTCTTGATGAGCTTGCAAAATATTGTTCTTTTAGTATTATTGTTAAAGATAAAATTGCCAAAGAAAAATTAGAAACATTGCAAAATTCTGTCAATATTCATCAAATGAGTTTAGACGAAATTTTTAATTTTTTTATCAAAGAGCATGATCTTAGCTATGATTTTGATGGTAAAATTTTAAGAATTTCAGGTATTAATACGAAGATTTTTAAGATAAGTTATATCACTTCTATCAGAGAAGGACAAAGCATAACTAAAGCGTCTGTAGACGCTAAACCAAGGCAAAGTGAATATAGCGGTAGTTTTGATGATGCAGAAGACAATATGATTAAAAGTATGGAAAAATTTGATTTTTGGCAAAATATAGAAAAAGAGATTATTGTATTATTAAAAAATTCTCATGAAGATTATGAGGCTAAAACTCCCATCATAAATCCCAATGCAGGTCTTATTATAGTAACTGGAACAAATTCTCAGTTAAAAAGTGTGAAAAATTATTTGCAAAAACTAGAAAATCGTCTTAAAAAACAAGTTATTATCGATGTTAGCATACTTGCTGTGAGTTTAAATGAAAGCCATTCTAGTGGGATTAATTGGCAAAATTTTAATATAGGTTTAAATTCGCAAGTAAATAATGAAAATTCTTTTATTCAGTTTCAAAATGGGCAAGGTTTTGTTAAGAATTTGGGTTTAAGGGCGAATTTAAATTTTGATTCTATTATTAACTTTCTTTCTCAAAATGGAAAAACTAGCGTGCTTTCTAATCCAAAGCTTATGGCTTTAAACAACCAACAAGCCATTATTTCTGTAGGCGATACTATAAATTATCAAGTCAAAGAAAGTTCTAAAGGTACTGAAAATGGGACTACTGTTAGTGAAAGTTATAATAATTATTCTATTTTTGTAGGCATTTTACTCAATATCTTGCCTGAAATTTCTGATGATGGAAAAATAATGCTTAGAATTAATCCAAGCTTAAGTGATTTTAAGTATCCAGAAGATAATAAACGACAAAAAGAACCAAGAACTATTGCTCCTGATACCATACAAAAAAAGCTTTCTAGTGTTGTGCAAGTAGAGAATAATCAAACTTTAATTTTAGGTGGATTGATTTCTCACGATAAATCTAATGAGAAAAATTCTATCAATTTTCTATCAAAAATTCCAATTCTAGGTTCTTTGTTTAAAGGAGAAGTTTTAAATTCTAAAGCAACCGAAATTGTTTTTATTATCACTCCAAGTATAGTAGATAGTGTAAACGCTCCAAGTCTTAAAGATCTAGGATTTAAGCATTATGAGTAAAATTATTCCATTTAGAGAAGAAATTTTTCATCAAATCAATCAAATTTTAGAAAGCCAAAAAGCTTTTATTTTTTTATGGGGAAAAAGTGGTAGCGGTAAAAGTGTATTGTTGCAAAGATTGGCAAAAAAATATAATGTTGATTTTATTAATGAAAATTTTAAAGATCAGAGTTTCTTAAAAGAAAAAATTGAGTTTTTGATTTCACAAGGTCAGAGTTTAATCATTCTTGATGAAGTAGGAATGTATGATTATGCAATGCTAGAAAGCATTAGGATTTATAGCGATTCTATAAGTTTTGTTTTAAGTTCTCATAAAAAGTTAAATATACTTAAAAAAGAGCATTTTAAAAGTCGTTTAAGTGCTTGTTTTGAATTGAAAAATATTAGTCTTTTAGAGCTTGATGATTATATTAAATTGAAATTCGGAATGAATTTTTCAAATAAATGTCTTAAGTTTTTACAAAAAATTTCTCAAGGAAATTTAAGATATATTGATAAAACTTTAAAAAGTTTTTATGAGATAAATAGTTTTTTTGATAAAAATAAAAGTCAAGAGTATATTTTAAAGCTTAGTGCTTTAGAGAATGGCTTATTAAGGTAGGATGTGCAAGAAAGAATTAAAGAGCTTGAGCTTAGGTATAAATATTTTTTACTTAAAAAATATTTAAAATATTTATTTTTAATTGTTTTAATCTTAGCAATAGCATTTTGTTTTTTTGTGCTAATGCAAAAATATAATAAGCAAAAAAATACTTATTTGCAAGCTATTGAACATAAAAAACATTTAGAGCAAAAGATTCTTCAAGCACAAATTTTACAAGAAAAAAATAAGATTTCTAGGGAAAAGTTATATAAAGAACTAGAAGAAGTTAAAGCGGTGCAGGAAAATACACATATTAGTAAGATAGAAATTGATTCTAAAATTTTAAATATTTCTGATTTAAAAAAATCTTTTTATCGAAATCCAAGCTATGAAAAGGCATTAAATTTAGCTAAGAAGTATTTTGATATTAAAGCTTATCAAAAGACAATATTTTGGGCTTTAAAAGCCAATGAACTTGACAAGCAAAAACAAGATTCTTGGCTGATTTTTGCTCAGGCTAAAAGAGCTTTAGGTGAAGAAAAAGAAGCTCAAAGTGCTTTAGATGCTTATATAAATTATTATGGTTTAATGGAATTAGATGGAAAGTAGAATGGATAAAATTTTTCAAGCTTATATTGATAATGAAATGAGTCTTGGTGAAATTTGCACTAAATTTAATATCACTTCTTGGGATTTTTTTAAAAAATTAGCAAATTTTTGTAATTTACATTTTGTTGATTTAGATGAAGATAATGATTTTATTTATGAAGGTATACCTTTTTCTTTACTTTTAAAATTTAAATTTCTGCTTATTAAAAATAATGACGGCTTTATGATTATTAGATCCAAACCTTGTTCTTTAGAGCTTTTAGAGCAAGTTAAGACTTTTATGATTTGTGAAAAAATCGACACTGCAATTGCCGATGAATTAAAGATAGCTAAAATTTTAAATCAAATTCGCATTCAAGAGGAGATTAAAAGATTAAGCATTAAGCTTAGACTTGAATGGCAAGAAAATCAAAAAAGAGATGATCAAAGTTGCATCAGTCAAATTTTTGATTTTTTATTACATGAAATTTTATCTTTTCATGCGAGTGATATTCATATAGAAGCAAGGAACGATGACGCTTTGATTAGGTTTAGGGTTGATGGAATTTTGCGTGAATTTGCTATTTTTGAGAAGGATATTTATGAAGCTTTGGTTTTTCATGTCAAATTTTTAGCTTGTTTGAATTTAGCTGAATCAAGAAAAACACAAGATGGAAGTTTTGAATTAGATTTTGAAAATGAAAGATATGATTTTCGTGTTTCATGTTTGCCTTTGATTTATGGCGAAAGTGTTGTTATAAGAATTTTAAAACATGATAAAGAAATTTTGGATTTGTATAAACTAAATCTTGGAAATAAAAATTTAGAAATTTTAAAAAAGATTTTACATCGTCCCAATGGAATGATTTTATTAACCGGCCCTACAGGTAGTGGTAAAAGCACAACTTTATACGCGTGTTTAAACGAGTTGAAAAGTATTGAAAAAAAGATTATTTCCGCAGAAGATCCTATAGAATATAAAATTCCTTTAGTGCAGCAAATTTTGCTTAATTCAAAAGTTGGAGTCGAGTTTAATAGTATTTTAAGAGCAATTTTAAGGCAAGATCCTGATATTATCATGATAGGAGAAATTCGCGATGAAGAAAGTTTAGATATTGCACTTAAAGCTTCTTTAACAGGTCATTTGCTTTTAAGCACCTTGCATACTAATGATGCTCTTAGTACCATTGATAGGCTTTTGGATATGCAAGCAAAAAGTTACTTGATAGCATCGGCTTTGAGTCTTGTTATAGCACAGCGTTTGGTTAGAAAACTTTGTCCTTGGTGTAAGCAAAAAAGCAAAAAATATTATATTGAATTTGAAGGTGAATTTTTTGAACCAAAAGGATGTGAGCGTTGTCATCATAGTGGATTTTTTGGCAGAGAATTAATCGCTGAGTGCTTAGAGATCAATGAAGATTTAGCTTGTGCAATTAGGGAAAATCAAGATAAAACGATTTTAATGGAGCTTGCAAAAAAATATGGCTTTCAAACTATGTTTGAACAAGGTTTAAAAAAAGCCAAAGAAGGTCTTACAAGTATAGATGAGCTTTTAAGGGTTGTAAGATGAAATTTTATGAAGTAGAATTTCTTAAAAACAATCAAAATTATACAAAAACTATAAAAGCTGAAAATTTAAATATAGCACAAGCAAAAGCCTTATCAAAGAATTGGAAAATCATTGATATAAAAGAAATTCAAAAATCTAATTTTCAGAGATTAAAAGATGAAAATTTCATACTCTTTTTTAAAGAGCTGGCTTTGTTGTGTGAAGTTGGATTAAGTGTTCAAGAAGCGATTAGAGAATTATATCTTATGCATTCTTGCAAGATTATGAAAAAAATATTAGACAATTTAATTTTAGCCCAAAATTTAAATCAAGCTTTTGAAAATGCTAATTTTGGATTAAATCGTGCGGAGCTAGCTTTGATTAAAACGGCTGAAAAGACAGGAAAAATCAGTGAAGTGTTTAGTCAAATTTCTAAACTTCGAGAAAAAAGCTTAGAGACTCAAAAACAATTAAAAAAGGCTTTTAGATATCCTACTTTGGTTTTTTTAAGTATTATCGGAGCATTTTTGTTTTTAATGCTTTTTGTAGTGCCTAATTTTAAAGATTTATTTGAAAATTTAGGCGCGAGTTTACCTTTTATCACGCATGTAATGTTAGAAATTTATAATTTTTTAGATGACTATGGAATTTTTTGCATATTTTTGTTTGTTATTTTTATTGTTATGCTTATTTTAGCTTATAAAAATTTTCATTCTTTTGCTTTTTCTTGCGATTTTTTATTTTTAAAAATACCTTTGATTTCTCGTTTGATTATTTATAATCAAAATTATTATTTTTTTATGGCTTTTTCTTTACTTTTAAAAAATGGAATTTCAATATCTAAAGCTTTTGATTTAGCTATTATAGGGCTTGAAAATAAATTTTTAATTTTTCAGTATAAAAAACTTTTTAGTTTTATAGATTCTGGTCTTGAGTTAAGTCAGGTTTTTAAAAAGATTGATATTTTTGATTCTTTGGTATTTTCTATGCTTAGTGTTGCGATGAAAAGTGGAAGACTTGAAGTATTAAGTGAAGAAATTGCCAAATATTATCAACAAAAAAGCGAAAATTTGATGGATAGATTTTTGGTTTTTTTAGAACCAATGATGACTTTATTTGTAGCGCTTTTAGTTTTGTTTTTGGCTTTAGGTATATTCTTACCTATGTGGGAGCTTAGCTCAGGGGTCAATTTTAACTAAAATAATCCCAAGCTACTTTAATGATAGTAGCTCCTACAACGATTAAAAATAAAGTTTTTATAAACTTTCCATTAGTTTTTAATACAAGTTTTGAGCCTAAATAAGCTCCTAAAACTTGTCCTACACCCATAAGCAAACCTACAGCCCATAAAAGTTCGTATTGCCATAAAAATATAGCAAGAGCAATGATATTACTAGTGAAATTTAAAATTTTAGTATTAATGCTTGCTTTTCTCATATTAAAACCTAGTAGCATTACACAAGCAAAAATCCAAAATGAACCCGTTCCAGGCCCTAAAAATCCATCATAAAATCCTAAAGTTAAGCCACAAATTAAATGAAAAATTTTGATATTTTTTATTTTAGGTTCGCTTTCGTGTTTGCCTAAGTTAGGACGCAAGGCTGTATATAAGAAAGTAAGAGTTAAAAAGATTAAGATAATAAGCTTTAATTGCTCATCTTTTACAAAAAGAACGCTATAACTTCCTATAGCTGCTCCTAAGGCTGTAAAAAAAACACCCCAAGCAAGATGAGGTAGAGTGGTGGATTTAAAATAAGTTAAAGTAGCCGTAAAAGAACCAAAGACGCTTTGGAGTTTGTTTGTTGCTAAAGATAAATGCGCAGGAATCCCACAGGCTATGAGTGCTGGTAGAGTAATAAGCCCTCCTCCACCTACAATAGAATCTATAAAACCAGCAAAAAGAGCTACAAAAAAAAGTATGAAATAATAAATTGTATCTAAGTGCTCAAAGCCCATTTTTCACTCCTTAAATTTGTCAATTTCCTTACTTTGCCCTAAACGATAGAGTGCAAAGTCATATTTTATGGGATCATTTGCATCTAATTTTTTTAAATTTTGCGTGAGTTCTAAAACACTTTTATAATCATATATTTTACGCTTTAGAAGTCCTAAAGTCAAGGAAATTTTATGTGTATGTGTATCAAGTGGAATTAAAAGATCTTTGGTGTGAATTTTGGTAAAAAGTCCAAGATCAAGTTCATCTTTTCTAACCATCCATCTTAGATACATATTATAGCGTTTAAGAGGTGAAGTAGGGGTGTTTTGCCAAATTTTTCCAAAGAAAAAATCATACCCATAACTTGAATATGAATTTAAGGTTTTGATTTTTTGCATAAAAGCTAAGATGGCATCTGTGGTATTTTCTCTTTTTTGATAGGCTTGATAAAAAAGTTCGTAGAGTGAAATTTCATTTTTAAGTCTTGAAAGAGTGATAAAAATTTCTTGTATATCTTTCTCATTTTGGAAGCGGTATTTTAAATTTTCAAGTTCTTTTTTTATTTGTTTTTCTTGAAGGTTTAATAAAGAAAAATCAAGTTTTTTTAGAAAATTTACTATATTTTTAGCATTTCCATAGGCAAATAAAGCACAAATTAAGGCAATAAATTCATCATTGTGAATTTTAGCAATTTGCAAAGGATCTGGAGTTTCAAAAAGGGAATGATTGGTATTTTTTTGATTGGCTAAAAAATCAAGCTTAGCTTTAAGATGGATAAAATTTTTCACTTGATATTGCTAGAGCTTAAGATTTAAGCCCTAGTAAGGTATCAAGCATTTGATCTACGGTTGAGACGATTTTTGCTGCAGCACCGTAACTTGATTGGTATTGTATAAGAGCGGCTAATTCTTCATTTGTATTTACACCACTTTTAGATTGGTATTCGCTATAAACAGAATTATAAAGAGTTTCATTGCTTGAATTTACAACATTGTTATTTTCACCATCTGAAGCTATTTTACCTGTAAGTTTGCGGTAATATTCTTCCATGGTAAGATTATCAATAGTGCCATCTTCATTATAAAAATTAACTTTATCATATTGAAGTTGGATGATTTTATTTGCCATGTCATTGCCACTATCAACCCCATTTGAGCTTGCTCTTACTGTGCTTGGATCATTTAAGATAGAATCTTTTACCTTCATATCACTTGCATCAGTTCCGCTGAAAAAACCACCTATACTAAACGCACCTGCGAAATTTGTGCCTTTATCTTCAATGGCTACCTTAAAGCCTGATTTTGCATTGATTTGGAATAAACCATCTCCAGTTTTTGCATCGTAGCTAAAACTTGCATTGATATGATCATCAACATCATTATTTGCATTGTGATCGTTATTATCATCTGTATTAGCATTGATTTGACGCATGATATCATTCATGGTTGTATTTACATCTATGGTGATGGTTTTGGTGAGTTTTTTATCGCCTTTATCATCATAAATGGCTATATCAAAACTTCCTGGTTGTATGGTTCTGTCGTAATTAACTAAAGGAATATCTCCCTTAAGTCCAGATAGATAATCAGAAGTAACAGAACTTTTCGCAGAACTTGCATAAAGATTGTTAGTTTCATTGATCATGGTCTTAGCAAAAGTATCTAAAGAATCCATATAACCTTGGATAATTCCATCTTTATATTTTCCTTCGCTTTTGCTATAGTTTCTACCGCGTAAGTCAAGTTGAGCACCAAGCTGTCCACCGTTAATCTTTGCAGTAAGATCTCGAACTTTTTCATCAGGAGTTTCATAATAAATACTATAAGATTTATTTTTATCATCATAATCAAGCTTTAAAGGATGAAAATTTATCCCATCTACTATACTAAAACCTTCTATGCTTAGATTGTATTGATGTCCTGGATCAGTGATGGTTGTATCAAGGCGATTGTCTTGATTGATTTCATTTTTGCTTGCAACTGCACTAACTAGCTTTGAAAGAGTAAGCTCAAGTTCATCTCTTCTATCCCTAAGCTCATTTGCGTGTTCTGTTGGTAAGGCTTCTTGTCCATAAATTTGTTTATTTATAGTGGCAATTTCTTCACCGATTCTATTAATCTCATCAACCGTATTTTTAATATCATCATTTACTTTTTTTTGGATTTTATCCAAGGTTGCAAAAGTGTTATTAACGCTTTCTGTTAAGGTTTGAGAAGCTTTTACAAGGGCTATTTTTGTGGCATTTTCATTGGGGTTGGATGCAAAATCATTCCAAGCTTTGTTATAATTTTCTAAATCTTTCAAAATTCCAGTATTTTGTAAGTCTGGAAAACGCTGAGCGATTTCTTGTAAGGTTGAAGCCATGTATTTAGTGTATTCTAGTTGGTTTGATGCACCTTTTAATTTATAGTAAGAATACTCATCATGCAAACGCACTATACTTTCTATAGCAGTTCCTGTGCCTACTTGAACTCCACCTGTGGTAATATACCCATTTGTAGTTTGCACTACTCTTTGGCGTGTATAAAAAGTTGCATTAGCATTTGAGATATTATTTCCAGTTGTTGCGATTTGAACTTCGCTTGCCTTTAAGCCTGTAACACCTGTGTATAATGTTCCAAAAATACCCATTATAAATCCTTATACATTGATCTTGAAAATTGACTCTGGATTTGTCTTTTTATCTCCATAAGCATTATTTGTTCCATCATTGATATCAAACATTTTATTTACTAAGCTATCAAGAAAATCTTTGACAATAAGAACAAATTTAGCATACTCTTTGTTTTTACTATGAAGGTTTTGAAGATTTTTTTTAAGTAGATCTAGTTTTTGTTTATCTTCATCATCTAAGAGTTCACTAAGCCCTTTTGTAGAGCTATTATTTAGCTCAACCAAGGCAACATCAAGTTGTTTTTTAGCTGTAATAAATTTGGCGATAAGTTTGTTTTTTTCTTCTACACTTGGCGTTATACTCTCATGTTTAGCCACTTTGATATTTTCTATATCTTCTTCGGTTAAAGCAATAAGTTTCGCTAAGATAGCATTTACTTCATCAAGTCTTTGTTTAAGCATATTTTCTCCTTTTCTCTCTCAAAAAAAGGAGAATGAAAATTTAGATTAAAGAGTCAGCAATCGCAGAAGCCGTAGCTTTTGTATCGATTTTATAAGTACCGTTTTTAATCTGCTCTGCGATTTTACTCGCTTTATCATTTTCCATTTTTTGAGTATCGTTTGTTTTTGTTTCTTTATCTATTCTATTTGTATTTAATGTGGTATTTGCCACATAACTTTGTTGTATAGGATTGATCATTTCTGCCTCCTTGATCTTAGTTATAATCCTCTACAAACCATATCGACTCAAATTTAAAAAACTTAACCCCTTTCTTTTAAAAAATCGTATAATAATTTTGAAAAACCCATACCTCCACTTAAAGCTTTACTCATAGTATCGTTATACATGGAAGAGTATATTTCATCGCTGGCATCTTTTCCAAAGAGTGAATTTTGACTTTTTAAAGATACATCTAAAACTTGCTTTAAAAAAAATGCTTCAAAAGCATCTGTTTGTTCTTTTAAGGCTTCATCTTCTTTGGTTTTTGTGACTATATCATTATCATTTATTTTAATACTTGATTCTAAACTTCTTGCTTTGGCTGCACGATCAAGTAAAGCGCTATTCATACTATAAGTATTTAAAAAATTATCCACTTTCATTAGATGATCTCCAAATCCGCGTTAATTGCACCTGCGCGCTTTAAATTTTCCATAATAGCGATAATGTCATTTGGGGTTGCTCCAAGTTTGTTAAGCATTCTAGCTATATTTGCAACTGTGCTTTTTGCATTGTTGATTCTTAAGGTATTTGAACTTGGATCTACAAAACCACCATCTTTCATATCGATTTCATTTTGATTAGCTACTGAGTTATTGTTTGGATCTATTTTTATGGTGATATCTTTATGAGTGATTAAAACAGGTTCTACCTCTACATCAACTCCGGCAATCACTGTTCCTGTTCTTTCATCGATGATAACTTTGCTTTGTGGTTTATAGGCTATATCTTGTTCTAAAACTCTTGCCATAAAATCAACATTTGAAAGATCTTCAGGTTTTTTGAGTTTTACTGTGCGAGAGTCGATGGCTTTAGCCACTTCTTCGCCAAAAACGGTATTTAAAACTCTTTCTATATCATTTGCGGTTTTAAAATCTGCTACTTTTAAGCTTAAGGTTAGATCATTATTTTGGCTAAAATTTTGTGGAATTTCTCTTTCTACATTAGCTCCGCCCATTACGGTTGCAGCAGTTGAGTGAGAACCTGCTCCCCCTGGTCTAGGTGTTAAACCTCCTGTTGAGATAGAGCCTTGTGCTATAGCATAAATTTCACCATCAATCCCACGAAGTGCAGTCAGTAAAAGTGTTCCGCCTTGTAAAGATTTTGCATCACCCATAGATGAAACGGTAATATCAAGTTTATCTCCGCTTTTTGCAAAGGCTGGAAGTTTGGCTGTAACCATAACAGCTGCGGTATTTTTTGATTTGATATCGTTAGGATCTACTTTGATATTCATACCTTGCAAAAGGTTTGAGATGGATTGTAGTGTAAATTTAGAGCTTGTTCCATCGCCACTTCCATTAAGTCCTACAACAAGTCCATAACCTATGAGTTGGTTATCTCTTACACCTACAGTGTTTGCTACATCCTTGATTTGCACTGCAAAAATGCTTGTCATAAAGAGTAAAAATATCGTTAAAACTCTCATGGATTCTTCCTTTAATCTATTGTTGATGATAGATCAAGCAAGAAGTGTTCCAAGTAAGTTAAAAAGCGTAAAAGCTTAAGCTAGTTGATCCAAATTTCTTTTCTTTGACTTTTTGAAAATTTTGGATTTTTTCGGGAGTTTTTATGGTTGAGTGGTGTTCAAAAATGATTAAATTTAAAGTCTTTAAATCTAAATTTTCTAAAAAATGATAAATTTTTTCATAAATATTGCTAAAACCTTCTCTGATATCAAAAGGCGGGTCAAGATATAAGATGATTTCATTTTTTGAATTTTCTATGAGTTGGGGTAAAATTTCAAAAGTATTTGCGTGGATCACTTCTAAATTTGGATCTATATTTTTAGCATTTTCTAAAGCAATTTTATAAGCTTTTGCATCAAGTTCTATAGCATAAGCTTTTAAAGCATGATTACTTAGTGCTTCAGCCGCCATCAAAGCACTTCCGCCAAAGGCTTCAATGAAAATTTTATCTCTTAAATCTTCCCTTATTACATTAAAAACACAACTTTTTACTATACTTTTAGTACTTCTTGTTGTTGTAAGACTAGGTAAAAGTAGTTTTTTCCCTTTGTATTTACCACTTTCTATATTTGTATAAAGCTTTGTTTCTTTAGTTTTTTTTGTTTTTTCTTTAGGAGGTTTAATTTCTTGTTTTTGAAGAAATTTTTTTCTTTTTTCATTGTGATTAAAAAAGTCTTTAACGCTTATAAATTCGTCATTCATCATTAAGTGCTTTTATGAGTTTGTTTTTAAGATCTTTTATGGCAAGATCGATTTTATTTTCATAATCTTTTTTAAATTCCAAAGCAATAGCGTCAATTTTTTCTTCAAGCAGTCTTTTTTGTTCAAGCGCAAGTTGCAAAGCTGCTGCTTTTAAGGCATTATCAAATTCATTTAAAGACTCAAACAAGGCTTCCTTGCTAAATGGTACGCTTAAAAATGGAGAGTTTTTAGAGATGATAAATAAGGGTTTTGCGGTGTGAATTTTTTCATCGCTAATGATAAAATCACAATCTTTTTTCATTACCAAATGATCTTTTAAAAAAAGTTCTAAAGTTTTTTCTATGATGAGATCTTTACATTCTAAAGAGATTTTCATATCAAACTAACCTTTAAAGTGTGATTTTTTAATGATGGAGCTTGTATGCCTTGGATAAGGGCTAAAAACTCAAAACGACTTAAAATATAAAAGTCTTCAAAATCTCTTTTGCTTGTTTGCATAAGTTTTTTAGCACAAGTATCAAAAAGATAAAAATCCTTTTCTTCTTTTACTACCATAAAATCAGCCCCGCTATCATAAGCGTCCAAAACAATATCTGCAGCCATTTTATAGCTTAGCGTAGGATTTAAATTCAGCAAAGTAAAGCCATTATTTTTTGTACTGTTTTCATAGGAAATAAATTTAGCCTCAAGTTTGGATTTTAAAGTATTGCAAGCATTAAAACCATAAAAAGCTATATTGAAATCTTTAAAATTATGTTTAATTTCTTTAAGTTCTTTGATCTCATTATCAAAAGCATTGGTTTTAGGTAAATCAAAGTGTAAAATATTTTTATCAAAAAGCCCTAAATTTAAAATTTCATTTTGTAGATTTTTAATCGTTGTTTCTAAAATTTCATTTTTGCTTTCAAAGTGATAAAAAATACCCTTTTCTTTATCTGCTAGAGTTTTTAAAATTTCTATCTTTTTTTTAGGATATTTTTCTATCATTTTTGAAGCCAAATAAAACACTCCATCGCCCATATATTCAGGAAGATAGTCTAAAATTTCACTTGCATAATATAAATAATCATATTTTGCATAAAGCTTTTTATCCTCTTCATCGCCAAATTTTTCAAGATATTTGTATTTGTCTAAAAAATCATTTTTATCAATGATAAGATCTTTAATAGCTCTTTTTGTACTTAAAGGCTCGATGCAAAGATTAAAATCAAATTCTTTTGCTATTTTTTCTAAAGGTGTAAAAAGTGGTATAATTTGCTTATTTACAACTATGTAAGTATCTTCATCTTTATCAAAATCAAAATAAATATCATCATCTTGAACTTGCAAAAGCAGATCATAAAAACTTGCAAAATTTTCATAATTATCATAAATATAAGGTTTATAATAAGCCTCGTAATCCTTGGTTTTATCAAATCTAAAAATTCTTAATTCTAATTTTTTCATGGTTTTTCCTTAAATATTTCTATATTATATAAAATTTTTCTAAAATTCACTAGAATTTAAAAGGAAATTTTATAAAATCACGCACTATGAACAAAGAAGATTTTATTATCAAAGCTTTTTTAAATGAAAAAAATGGCGATGATGGAGCTATTATTGATGATTGGTGTTTTAGTAAGGATTTGTTTTTTGAAAATGTGCATTTTAAAAGAGAGTGGCTTAGCTTAGAGCAAATCGCTACAAAAGCAATGCTTGTTAATATCTCAGATGCTATTGTGATGAATGCTGTACCAAAATACGCACTTTTAGGACTTGCTTTACCAAAAAATTTAAGCGAAAATGAGATCAAAGCCTTGCAAAAAGGTTTTTTAAAAACAGCTAGGAAATTTAATATAAAAATCATAGGCGGCGATACTATAAGTAATGATAAAATAGACATTAGTCTTACTATCATTTCAAAGATTAACGATAAAGCCGTTTTTAGAAAAGGTTTAAAAAAGGGACATTTGCTTGCTTATACAGGAAAATTAGGGCAAAGTTTAAAAGGGCTTGAAATTTTACAAAATGGGGGTACTTTAAAACCAAATCATGTATTTATAAAGCCAAAATTAAGAGCTAGTTTTTTTTATGAAATCGCACCTTTAATTTCTTGTGCTATGGATATTTCAGATGGTTTAAGCAAGGATTTATCAAGACTTTTAGCCTTAAATAAATGCGGTATTTCTTGGTTTAAAAAACTTGATGATTATACGCTTTATAGCGGAGAAGAATATGAAATTTTGTTTGCTTTTGATGAAAAAGAACGGCAAAATATAGAAACAATAGCCAAAAAACACGGCGTGAAATTAAATATCTTTGGAAAAGCAGTGAAAGGAAAATATGAATTTAGCGGAAGAGAACACCATTTTTAAGCCTTTGTATAGTTTAAAACACAGTCCTATTAATGCGTATTTTAGTAAAAATAGCGATGATTTTGTAGTGCGTGAAAGGCCTTTGTATGAATTTAGAGGTAAGGGTGAGCATCTTATTTTGCATATCAATAAAAAAGATTTAACCACAAATGAAGCTTTAAAAATTTTAAGTGAAGCAAGTGGGGTTAAAATAAGAGATTTTGGTTATGCAGGGCTTAAAGACAAGCAAGGATCAACCTTTCAATACCTTTCTATGCCTAAAAAATTTGAGAGTTTTTTGTCAAATTTTTCTCATCCTAAACTTAAAATTTTAGAAACTTTTATCCATGAAAACAAGCTAAGAATAGGGCATTTAAAAGGAAATTCTTTTTTTATACGCTTAAAAAAAGTTTTACCAAGCGATGCTTTAAAACTAGAACAAGCTTTGATGAATTTGGATAAGCAAGGTTTTACGAATTATTTTGGTTATCAGCGTTTTGGAAAATTTGGGGATAATTATAAAGAAGGGCTTGAAATTTTGCGTGGCAAAAAAATGAAAAATGTAAAAATGAAAGAGTTTTTAATTTCAGCTTTTCAAAGTGAGCTTTTTAATCGCTATTTGAGTAAAAGAGTGGAGTTATCACATTTTGCAAATGATTTTAGCGAAAAAGAATTGATCCAAATTTATAAAATTTCTAAAGAAGAAGCTAAGGAACTTAAAAAACAAGAACAATTTTTTAAGCTTTTAAAAGGTGAGGTTTTAGGGCATTATCCTTTTGGAAAGTGTTTTTTATGCGAGGATTTAAGTGCTGAGCTTGGGCGTTTTAAGGCAAGAGATATAAGCGCCATGGGGCTTTTAATCGGTGCTAAGGCTTATGAAACAGGAGAAGGTTTGGCCTTAAATTTAGAAAATGAAATTTTTAAAGATACTTTGGAGTTTAAGGCTAAAATGCAAGGTTCAAGACGCTTTATGTGGGGATATTTAGAAGAGTTAAAATGGCGTTATGATGAAGAAAAAGCTCATTTTTGTATAGAGTTTTTTTTGCAAAAAGGTTCTTATGCCACTGTGGTTTTAGAAGAAATTTTGCATAAAAATTTGTTTGAATGAGTGTAAATATATTTAATATATATTTTATTTTTTCCTCTTATACTCTCTCTTCAACCTAGACACATCTTTAAAATAAAATTTGATATACCCACCCCCATACCAATTTTTATTAGCTTTAATAAAAGCTTCACCTAGTTTATAAGTAAAACATTCTTTT